>NZ_JBTOLZ010000020.1:0-85094 GCF_054552075.1 Roseivivax sp. | reverse complement strand
GGTTGGGCCGGTTGGGCCGGTTGGGCCGGTTGGGCCGGTTGGGCCGGTTGGGCCGGTTGGGCCGGTTGGGCCGGTTGGGCCGGTTGGGCCGGTTGGGCCGGTTGGGCCGGTTGGGCCGGTTGGGCCGGTTGGGCCGAGACAAGTCTGGGCAGAGCGCCTCCGTCAAGGCCGCACCCGAGGAGCCGCTCCTTGCACGCCCCTCACCTGTCCCCAACGCCAACCTCCACCAGACACCCAAGCCCCCTCACCCCCACACCCTTGGTCCGCACCAACCGCCGCCATATATCCTCCCCCATCACCCGCCGGGAAAAACGGCTGCGCGGCGGGGCGTTCTGTGCCACCCTCGGCCCCAGAGCACCCCGGAGCACCACGCATCCGCAGGCCCCGGTTCAGCATTCAAGGAGTCCCGCCCATGAGCCTGATGAAGACCCTCACCAAAGTTGCCATCGGCTATGCCGCCGCGCGGGGCGTCGACCGGCTCTCGGGCGGCAAGGGCCTCTCGGGGCTCTTCGGCGGCGGGGCGCAGATCAAGGGCCACCACCCCGCCACCCAGGCGGGCAGCCAGATGACCGAGCAGATGCAGGCCGGCGCCACCCAGGCCTCCGCGCCGATGCAATCGCTCCTGGGCAACCTCCGGACCGCGGGCTTCGACCTCTCGGCGATGATGGGCGGCGCCGCGACCGGCGGCGGCCAGGGCAGCGCGCAGGGCAAAGGCAAGGGCCTTCTGACCGCCATGCCGTCCACCGGCTCCGGCGGGCTCGCGGGGATGCTCGCCGCCGCCGGCGGGGCCGCGGCCATGGGCGGCAAGGGCGCGGGCGCGCTCATCGACCAGTTCAACGTCGACAAGACCGCCCCCGACCTCGAGAAAAGCGCGGGCCTCATGCTGCGCGCGATGATCCAGGCCGCCAAGGCCGACGGCCATATCGACGCCGAGGAGAAAGCCAAGATCCTCGAGCTGGTGGGCGACGACGCCACCGAAGAAGACCTGGCCTTCGTCAAGGCCGAGCTCGAGGCGCCGATCGACATCGCGGGCCTGGCCGAGGCGACGCCGGAGAACCAGAAGATGCCGGTCTATTCCGCCTCGCTGATGACCATCCGCGTCGACACCGATGAAGAGGCCGAATACCTCGACCGGCTTGCCAATGCGCTGGGGCTCGACGAGCCCACGGTCAACGCGCTGCACCTGCAGATGGGCAACAAGCCGCTCTACGTCTGATCCGAGGCCCCATGCCGACGAAACACCCGGCCTTCGGGATCGGGCTGGCGGCCTTCGGCGCGCTGGTCCTCTCCCCCGACGCGCTTTTCATGCGGCTCTCGGGCATGGAGGGGCTGCAGATGGTCGCCTGGCGCGGCAGCCTCATGGGCCTTCTGTTCCTGGGAGCCTGGGCGCTGACCAGGCGCGGCGCGCCCAAGGCGCGGGCGGGCGACCTGGCGGCGCTGGCCAGCGGCGCGGGCCTCGCCGTCCTCGGCGCGCAGGTGGCGAGCGTGCTTCTGTTTCCGACCGGCATCGCGCTGGCGCCGGTGGCGATCATGCTGATCGGCGTGGCCACCTCGCCGGTCTGGGCGGCGCTCCTGTCGCGGTATTTCTTCGGCGAGAAGACCGGCCGGGCGACCTGGATCACCATGGCGGTGGTGCTTGTCGGCATCGCCATCGCGGTCAGCGGGCACGGCGATGTGGCGATCTCGCCCCGGGCGCTTCTGGGCGCGCTTTGCGGGGTCGGCGTGGCCTTCATGCTGGCGCTCAACTTCACCATCCTGCGCTTCGTGAGCGAGATCCCGATCCTCTTGGTCATGGGCCTGGGCTCGGGGCTGGCGGGCCTGCTGGCGCTGGTGGTGAGCGGCCCGGCGGGGCTGACCGAGGGCCATGTGCCGGCGATCCTGGTCACGGCGCTCCTGATCCTGCCGGTCTCCTTCTTCGCGCTGTTCCTCGCGCCGCGGCACACGGCGGCGGCCAATGTCAGCCTGTTGATGCTGCTCGAGACGGTGCTCGGGCCGCTCTGGGTCTGGGTCGGCATCGGCGAGGCGCCCACGCCGCGCATGCTGGCGGGCGGCGCGCTGGTGATCGGGGCTCTGGCGATCTACCTCGCGCGCCCGAAGCGCCGCGCGCGGATGTGAGAGGAGCGCGGGCGGGGTGCGACGACGTCGTGGCCGACCGCTCCGCGCATCCGGCTGAGGGCGGCTTGTCGCGTCCGGGCTTAGGGCTCCAGGCTAGGCCCCTGAGAATTTCTGTCTTTGGCACAGTAGCCCAGGCCTAACGGCGCCCCGCCGCGTGCGGCGCGCAATCGCCCCCCAAGCAGCCCCTCGCCTCCAGCCGGAGCCCCTGCCCCGCCGAACCGCCTTTCCCCCGGCGCTCACACAGGATACCGCTGGCCCCGCAAGCATCGGAGATCCCATGGACAATCTGCGCGGCGCCCTTCTGATGATCCTGGCCATGGCGGCCTTCGCGGTGGAGGACGCCTTCATCAAGACCGCCGCGCGGGAGCTGCCGACAGGGCAGATCCTAATCGTGATCGGCGTCGTGGGCGGGCTGTTCTTCGGGCTCCTCGCCAGGCGGCGCGGCATCCGGCTTTTTACCCGCGACCTCCTCGATCCGCCGATCATGGTGCGCAATATTTCCGAGATCCTCGGCACCATCGGTTTCATCACCGCGATCACCACGATCCCGCTGTCGACCGCCTCGGCGGTGGCCCAGGCCATGCCGCTGGTGGTGACCCTGGGCGCGGCGCTGATCTTCGGCGAGCCGGTGGGCTGGCGGCGCTGGTCGGCGATCTTCGCGGGGCTCGCGGGCGTCCTGGTGATCATCCGCCCCGGGCTGCAGGGCTTCGACCCGAACGCGCTCTGGGCGGTGCTGGCGGTGGTGGGCCTCGCGGGGCGCGACCTCTCGGCCCGCGCGGTGCCCGGGCGGGTGCCGCATATGCAACTCGCGGCCTACGGCTTCCTGACGCTGATCCCGACGGGGCTCATTCTGCTGGCGGCCTCGGGCGCGCGGCTGGTCTGGCCGGACCTCCTGCACGCGGGGCTTCTGGCGGGCGCGGTCGGGACCGGGATGATCGCCTATTACGCGATCACCTCGGCCTCGCGGACGGGGGATGTCTCCTTCGTGACGCCCTTCCGCTTCACCCGGATGCTCTTCGCCCTGGCGATCGGCATCGCGATCTTCGGCGAGCGGCCGGACGCGCTGACCTATCTCGGCGCCACGGTGATCGTCGGCGCGGGCATCTACACCTTCCTGCGCGAGCGCCGCCTTGCCCAGCATGGCGCCAAGACCCCCGCCCGGGACGGCGCGGCCGGCGCGCCGGGCGCCGCGGCCCCCGCGGAGGGCCAGGGCAAAGGCCGCACTCCGCGCTGAAGCGCGCATCACCGGCGCGCAGGACACCATGCCGACGTTCACCCGGCGTCGTTACCGCTAACAAATTCCCGCCGAGCCGCGTTTACAGCCCCGCCCGGGCTGGTATAGGTCGATACCGACCGGACATGCCCCAGGCACAGAGGAGGCCTCATCCATGAGCATCATCATCGACATCCATGCCCGCGAGATCATCGACAGCCGCGGCAACCCGACCGTCGAGGTCGACGTGACGCTCGAGGACGGCACCATGGGCCGCGCGGCGGTGCCCTCGGGCGCCTCGACCGGCGCCTATGAGGCGGTCGAGCGCCGCGACGGCGACCAGGCGCGCTACAAGGGCAAGGGCGTCCTCGAGGCGGTCGCCGCGGTCAACGGCGAGATCGCCGAGGAGATCATCGGCATGGAGGTCACCGAGCAGGTCGGCATCGACCGCGCGATGATCGAGCTCGACGGCACCGACAACAAGGGCCGGCTCGGGGCCAACGCCATCCTCGGCGTGTCGCTGGCCGTCGCCAAGGCCGCCGCCGACGATTGCGCCCAGCCGCTCTTCCGCTACGTGGGCGGCACCTCGGCGCGGGTCCTGCCGGTGCCGATGATGAACATCATCAACGGCGGCGAGCACGCCGACAACCCGATCGACATCCAGGAATTCATGATCATGCCGGTCGCCGCGGAGAACATCCGCGAGGCGGTGCGCATGGGCTCCGAGGTCTTCCACACCCTGAAGAAGGAGCTCGCCACGGCGGGCATGTCGACCGGCCTCGGCGACGAGGGCGGCTTTGCCCCCGAGCTGAAGGGCACCCGCGACGCGCTCGATTTCATCCTGAAGTCCATCGAGAAGGCCGGCTACACGCCGGGCGACGACATCTGCCTGGCGCTCGACGCCGCCTCGACGGAATACTTCAAGGACGGCAAATACGAGATGAAGGGCGAGGGCCTCTCGCTCACCCCCGAGGAGAATGTCGACTACCTCGCCAAGCTCTGCGCCGACTACCCGATCATCTCGATCGAGGACGGCTGCTCCGAGGACGACTGGGAAGGCTGGAAGATCCTCACCGAGAAGCTCGGCGCAAAGGTGCAGCTGGTGGGCGACGATCTCTTCGTGACCAACCCCAAGCGGCTCTCGGACGGGATCTCGCGCGGGGTGGCGAACTCCATGCTGGTCAAGGTGAATCAGATCGGCACGCTGACCGAGACCCTGCAGGCGGTCGATATGGCCCATCGCGCGGGCTATACCAACGTCATGTCGCACCGCTCGGGCGAGACCGAGGACGCGACCATCGCCGATCTCGCGGTGGCGACGAACTGCGGCCAGATCAAGACCGGCAGCCTCGCGCGGTCGGACCGGCTGGCGAAATACAACCAGCTGATCCGCATCGAGGAGATGCTCGCCGAGACCGCGGAATACGCGGGGCGGTCGATCCTCAAGGGTTGAGGTTGGTCTGTTAGGCGGACTGCGGGCGCCGCGCCTTGTCAGGCGCGGCGCCCGCAGGCGTTTTGGCCTCGTCCGGGGCCATGCGGCCCCGGCCTCAGGTTGCCTCCGGCGGGAGGTATTTATGGCCCGGTCAAGCCTGGGGGGTGGCGCGCCGGGGGTGAGGGGGCGGCGCGGATGGTAAGGGTAAGCCGGGGACTTTTGGTGGGTGTGTGACTGGCTTCGCGCGGGGCGTGGGGCGCAGTGCTAGCGGGGCCGGCAGCGCCCTACCCGAAGGCTCAGCTGCCGGGGGCGCCGCCGCTTTCCGGCTGGTAGACGCCTTGTTCCTTCAGCGCGTCGACCACTTCTTTCGGCATATAGGTCTCGTCGTGTTTGGCGAGGATCTCCGAGGCTTCGAAGGTGCCGTCCACGTAGCGCCCGGTGCCGACCATGCCCTGGTTCTCCTCAAAGAGGTCGGGCAGCACGCCGGTATAGCTCACCGCCACGCTGGCGCCGCCGTCGGTGACGCGGAAGCGCACCGTCTCGCCCTGGCCGCGCACCAGGCTGCCCTCTTCGACCAGACCGCCGATGCGGAAGACCTCTTCGGGGCCCGGGGGGGCCTCGGTCACCTGGCTCGGCGAGCGGAAGAAGTTGATCCCGTCGCGCATCGCGTAGCCGATCAACACGGTGGCCACCACCAGCGCCGTGGTGGTCAGCGCCAGGATCTGGATGCGGCGGGTCTTCTTGAGCGAGGTCAGGGCCATGGGTCTTCCGGTCTGGGCGTCACGTCCGAGATATAGGCAAAAGCGCCGGGCCCGCCTAGGGGCGGTGCTGCCGCAGGGGCGCGGGCGCGGCACCGGCGCTCTCGAAGCCCGTGCGGACCTGGGCCTCGAGCGCCCGGGCCAGCGACTTGCGGTTGGGATAGGCGTCGACCCGGAGCGGCGGGTGGTAGACCAGCGTCACCGAGCCGTGGCGGCGCCGCGCCAGCATCTGCACCAGGTGGCCGCCGAAGGTCATCTCGCCCCACCAGCCGTAGAGGTCGGCGCGGGCGCCCTCGGGGGCGTGGTAGCAGAGGCTCACCGCCTGCAGCCGCATCTCGTGGCGCAGGCCCTCGGCCAGGAAGGCCTCGAAGAGCGTGGTCTTGAACGGCAGCACGCGGCGGCCGTCGGTCGAGGTGCCCTCGGGGAAGAACAGAAGCCTGTGGCCGTGGCGCAGCCTTGTCTCGAAAAGCCGTGCCTGGCGGGAGGCCTCGCGGCGGTCGCGGGCGATGAAGACCGTGCCGGTAGCGCGCGCCAGCCAGCCGATGCCGGGCCAGCCCGAGACTTCCGCCTTGGAGACGAAATAGAGGTTGGCCTGGGCGTTCAGCACGAAGATGTCGAGCCAGGAGGAATGGTTGGCCACCATGGCGCCGCGCTCTGCGAGCGGGCGGCCGCGGCGGGTGACCTTGAGGCCCAGGATCGCCAGCGACGCGCGGCAGACCCCTTGGGTGATCCAGGGGGTGACCGGGCGGCGGGTGCCGAAAATCGGCGCCTCTATGAGCCGCAGGAAGAGAAGCAGCGCCAGCCCGCCGAAAACCGTGGTGCCCATGGCGAGGCCCCGAAGGGCCACCCGCAGCCAGCCGAGCGGCCCGGGCGGAGCGTCCTGCGGCAGGGGCCGCGCGTCCCAGGGCGTCACGTCCGGCCCTCGGCGTAAAGCGCCCGGCGCTTGGGATCGAGGGCTGCGGTGTCCATGACCAGGCAGATGTCGACGGTGTTGAAGGCGCGGTCGATGAAGGCGCCCTCGCCCACCATGCCGCCGAGCCGCAGGTAGCCCTTGATCAGCGCCGGGGTCTCGCGCACCGCGCGCGGACGGTCGATGCCCGCCTCGGGCAGCAGGTCCATGGGCTGGAACTGGCGCGAGCGCACCCGCAGCCCCTCGGGCGCGAGATGGCGGTAATGCAGGTTCGAGAGCGGCTGGGCCAGGGCCTCGGGGTCGGTGCCATGGAAGCTTGCCACGCCGAAGAGCAGCTCGATCCCGCGCGCCTGGATGTAATCCGCAAGCCCCTGCCAGAGCAGCATGACCCCCGCCCCGCCGCGGTAGTCGCGGTGCAGGCAGGAGCGGCCAAGCTCGAGAAGCCGCCGGCCGGAGGCCCGCAGCGGCGCGAGATCGTATTCGTCCTCGGAATAGAACTGGCCGATCTGCGCGGCGCCCGCCTCGGTCAGGAGACGGTAGACGCCCACGACCGGGGCCTCGGGGCGGGCGTCGTCGAAAAGCAGGAGGTGATCGAAGACAGGGTCGAAGCGGTCGCGCTCGAGCCGCTCGGAATGGTCGACCAGGGCGCCGGTACTGCCCAGTTCCTCGACGAAGACCTCGTAGCGCAGACGCTGGGCGGCGCGGATCTCGGCCTCGGTCTGGGCCAGGGCGACGCGGAAGCGCGGCGCGGTGGTGAGCATGGGCCGGTCCTCCGGGGTCCTCTGGCCCGAGGGATAGGCAGCGCGGGCGGCATTTGCAACTCGGGGCCGGCGGGTCCCGGGGCGCTGCGGGCGGCGGTTAACCTTTCCCTTACCCGGGGGCGCTAGTCTTCGCCGAAGACCGGAAGCAGCGCGACCCGGCGGCCGTCGATCACCACCTTGCCCTCGTCGGGGAAGTTCACGGTGATCCGCCCGCCGATGTTCGACTGCACCTGGCCCCGGCCCCATTCGGGCTTTCCGGGATGTTCCACGAGCATGCCGGGCTCAAGCAGGGCGTTGAGGTCGTTGGACATGGAGGTGCCTCATGGATGAACGGGTGCTGCAGGACAAGGCCCGGGACGGGACGGCGGGCGCCGACCCGCCGGGCCAGGGCGGGCTTGGCCGCGAGGCTAGCGCAGAACTCTGGCCGCTGATAGCCGCGCGGATCTGCCACGACCTGGTCTCGCCGCTGGGCGCGATCGGCAACGGGCTGGAATTGCTGGAACTGGCGGGCGGCGCGGGCCGGGCCGAGGCGGCGCTGATCGCCGAGAGCCAGCGCGCCTGCACCGACCGGGTGGCCTTCTTCCGGGTGGCCTTCGGCGCGGGCGGCGATGCGCGCAGCTTCTCAGGCGAGGAGGCGGGCGCCATGCTGCACCGCTTCGCATTGTCTTCCGGCGCGGCGCGGCCGCATTGGCAGGTATCCGATCCGGTCACCCGGGTTGAGGCGCAGCTTGGCTTCCTGGGCTATCTCTGCCTTGACCGCTGCCTGCCCGCGGGTGGCGCGGTGACGCTGGCCCGCGCCGCGGGACGCTGGCGGCTGAGCACCGAGGCCGCGGAACTGCGCGCCCTACCCGACCTCTGGCGTGCGGCCCGAGGCGGGCCCGCCCCGCCGCTCAGTCCTGCCGAGGTGCAATTTGGCCTGCTGCCCCGCTGCGCCTTGGCGCTGGGGCGCGAGCCGGAGTTGTCCGAAGGCGCGGGCGGGCTGGTGCTGACGGTGTGATGGGGGCGGTGCGATGGGTGCTGGGATTGGTGATGTGGGCGTGGAGGCTAGTGAGGCTCTGGCACCGTCGTCGCGGAGACAGCGCCGAGCCCGGCATCCCTCCCAAGGATGCGTCATGCCCTGGAGGGCTCGAGCCGAGGCGCCTTCCCCGCTCGGGAGGACGTCGGGCCGGTGACTGCGACGCCACCGCCGCCCTGGCGGCTCAAGTCGACACCTCCCTGCCCGTTCAGGCCGACGCTGCTCTGCCCGTTCAGGCCGACGCCGCGCTGCCCGGCTCAGGCCCGCGCCGCCTTACCCGCTCAGGCCCGCGTCGTGCCGTCGCCCTCGACGATATACTTGAAGCTCGTCAGCTGCTCGACGCCCACCGGCCCGCGGGCGTGCATCTTGCCGGTGGCAATCCCGATCTCGGCGCCCATGCCGAACTCGCCGCCGTCGGCGAACTGCGTCGAGGCATTGCGCATCAGGATCGCCGAATCGACGCGGGCGAAGAAGCGCTCCGCCGTGGCGTCGTCCTCGGTCAGGATGCAGTCGGTATGCGCCGAGCTGTAGCGCCGGATATGCGCGATGGCGCCGTCGACATCGGGCACCACCTTGGCGGCGATGATCATGTCGAGGTATTCGCAGCCCCAGTCGGCCTCTTCGGCCGGCTTCACCCCGGGCACCTCGGCGAGCCGCGCATCGCCGCGCACCTCGACGCCCGCGTCGACCAGCGCGCGCAGGACGCCCTGCCCGATGGTGTCGACCACCTCCTCGTGGATCAGCAGGCATTCCGCCGCGCCGCAGATGCCGGTGCGGCGGGTCTTGGCGTTCATCACCACGTCGAGCACCTTCTGCGGGTCGGCGCCCTTGTCGATATAGACATGCACGATGCCCTCGAGATGGGCGAAGACCGGCACCCGCGCCTCGCGCTGCACCAGGCCGACGAGCCCCTTGCCGCCGCGCGGCACGATCACGTCGACATGTTCGGTCATGCCCAGAAGATGGCTCACCGCCGCGCGGTCGCGGGTCGGCACCCGCTGGATCGCCGCCTCGGGCAGGTTTGCCGCGCGCAGTCCCGCGACCAGGCAGCCATGGATCGCCTCGGAGGAATGGAAGCTCTCGGAGCCGCCGCGCAGGATCACCGTGTTGCCCGCCTTGAGGCAGAGCGCCCCGGCGTCGGCGGTCACATTGGGGCGGCTCTCGTAGATCACCCCGATCACGCCCAGGGGCGTGCGCACCCGGCGGATCTTGAGCCCCGTCGGGCGGTCCCATTCGGCCATGGTGGCGCCCACCGGATCGGGCAGCGCGGCGATCTCGCGCAGGGCCTTGGCGATGCCCGCCACGCGGGCCTCGTCCAGCATCAGCCGGTCCATCATCGCGGGGCTGAGCCCCTTTTCGCGCCCGAACGCGAGGTCCTGCGCATTGGCGGCGATGATCGCGCCGGTCTGCGCCTCGATCTCGTCGGCCGCGGCCTCCAGCGCCCGGGTCTTGGCCTCGGGCGCGGCAAAGGCCAGCTCGGCCGCGGCATCCCTGGCCCGCGCGCCGATCTCCTCCATCAGCGTCTCGATCTCGCCCTGGTCCTTCATCGCCTTCCGCCTTTCTTCAGCGCGCCATGCCTAGCACGGATCACAGCGCCATGTCGTCCCTGTGGATCAGCACCGCCCGGCCCGGATAGCCGAGGATCGCCTCGATCTCCTGGCTGCGGTGGCCGCGGATCGCGCGGGCCTCCTCGGCGGTGTAGCGGGTCAGCCCCTGCCCCAGCGCCGCGCCCTCGGGCGTGCGGATCGCCACCGGGTCGCCGCGCCCGAAGGCGCCCTCGACCCGCGCGATGCCCGCCGGCAGCAGCGACCGCCCGGCCCGAAGCGCGGTCACCGCGCCCGCATCCAGCGTGAGCGTGCCGCGCGGCTTCATCGCCGCGATCCAGCGCTTGCGCGCGGTGTGCGGATCGCCCTGCGGGGTGAACCAGGTGGCCGGCGCCCCGTTTTCCAGCGCCGCCAAGGGGTTGAGCCCCGATCCTTCGGTGATCGCCATGGCGCAGCCCGCCGCGGTGGAGGTCTTGCCGGCCATGAGCTTGGTCTTCATCCCGCCTTTCGACAGGCCCGAGCCCGCGTCGCCGGCCATGGCCTCGATCTCGGGGGTGATGGTCTCGATCACCTCGAAGCGCCGGGCCGAAGGGTCCTCGGCGGGGTTGCCGGAATAGAAGCCGTCGACATCCGACAGCAGGATCAGCTGATCGGCGCCCACCGTCACCGCCACCTGGGCGGCCAGCCGGTCGTTGTCGCCGTAGCGGATCTCGTCGGTGGCCACGGTGTCGTTCTCGTTCACGATGGGCACGACGCCATGGGCGAGAAGCGCCTCCATGGTGGCGCGGGAATTGAGGTAGCGCCTCCGGTCGGCGCTGTCCTCGAGCGTGACCAGGATCTGCGCTGTGGTGATGCCATGCGGCGCCAGCCCCTCTTCCCAGGCGCGGGCGAGCCGGATCTGCCCCACCGCCGCGGCCGCCTGGCTTTGCTCGAGCGGCAGTTCGGCGCGCGGCAGCCCGAGGATCCCGCGCCCCAGCGCGATCGAGCCCGAGGAGACCAGCACCACATCGGTGCCCCGGGCGCGCAGCCGGGCGACATCCTCGGCCATGGCGCGCAGCCAGGCGTCGCGGAAGGCCCCCGTCGCCTTGTCGACCAGGAGCGCCGAGCCGATCTTGACGACGACCCGGGCCGCCTCGCTCAGGGCTGCCATCCGCCGCGCTCCTGCTCCTCGTCCTCGCGGTCCTCGCGGCGGCGCAGGGCGCGGGTCTCCTCGACCTCGGCCTTGAGCGCGCGCAAGACCCCGGTCACCCCGTCGCCCGAGATGCCCGACATGGTGAAGACGCGGCACTGCGCGACCTCCTCGAGCTCCTCGCGGAGGAAGGCGCGCTCCTCGTCGTCCATGGCGTCAACCTTGTTGAGGACGGTGATCCGCGGTTTGTCGGCGAGCCCCGCGCCATATTCCTCGATCTCGTTGATGATCGTGCGGTAATCCTCCAACAGCGTGCCCGAGGTGCCGTCGACCAGGTGCAACAGCGCCGCGCAGCGCTCCACGTGGCCGAGGAACAGATCGCCGAGCCCGCGGCCCTCATGCGCGCCCTCGATCAGACCCGGAATGTCGGCCACGACAAATTCCACGTTGTCGACGCCCACCACCCCGAGGTTGGGATGCAGCGTCGTGAAGGGATAATCCGCGATCTTCGGCCGGGCGTTGGAGGTCGCCGCCAGGAAGGTCGACTTGCCGGCGTTCGGCAGGCCCAGGAGGCCGACGTCGGCGATCAGCTTCAGCCGCAGCCAGAGCGTGCGCTCGACCCCGGCCTGGCCGGGATTGGCGCGGCGCGGCGCCTGGTTGGTGGCGCTCTTGAAGTGGATGTTGCCCCAGCCGCCGTTGCCGCCGCGCGCGAGCTGCACGCGCTGGCCCAGCTCGGCCAGGTCGGCGATCACCGTCTCCTGGTCCTCGTCGAGGATCTCGGTGCCAACCGGCACCCGCAGGACGATGTCGCCGCCGTCGCGCCCGGTGCGCTGGCGGCCCATGCCCTGTTTGCCGTTCTCGGCGAAGTAATGCTGCTGGTAGCGGAAATCGATCAGCGTGTTCAGCCCGTCGACGGCCTCGGCCCAGACCGAGCCGCCCGAACCGCCGTCGCCGCCATCCGGCCCGCCGTATTCGATATACTTCTCGCGCCGGAAGCTCGCCGCCCCCGCGCCGCCGGAGCCGGAGCGGATGTAGACCTTGCAGAGGTCGAGGAATTTCATCGGGGCGCCCCTTGAGTGATGCGTCAGAGGCGATACTGGACAACGCCCGGTCCCTCAAGTCCCGGGCGCGTCCCTGCCTCTCAGTCGAGTTTTTTCAGATAGGTCCAGGTCGGCACCGTGGCCTGCCGCGCGATGCAGAAGACCTCGGCGTCGCCGATGTAGTCGAAGCCGCAGTTCACCAGCACCCGCGCCGAGGCGACATTGTCCTGGAAGACCGTGGCGAACATCGTGGCGTTCTGCATCGGGTTGGCCTCGACCAGCGCCTGCACGGCGTCCGAGGCCAGCCCGGTGTTCCAGAAGGCCGGCGCCACCCAGTAGCCGATCTCGGACTGGTTGCGGTCCATGCGCTTCAGCGCGATCACGCCCATCAGCTCGGGCGCATCCATGCGCTGGCCGTCGATGGCCCAGATGTCCTCGGTCCGGTCGGGGGCCTGGGCGCGGGCGATATAGGCCTCGGCGGCGCCCGGCGGATAGGGATGCGGGATCGCCCCGGTCATGCAGGCCACGCGCTTGTCCCCGGCGTAAAGCTCGATCAGGCCCTGATCCGAGCGGCGCAGCGGGCGCAGCTGGAACCGGTCCGTGTCGATGACGGGCTGGGCGAGGGTCTGGTCGAGGCTCATCGGGTTACTCCTCCGGGGGTCGGCGCCGCTCCTCCACGGCTACCGGGATGCCTTAGTATCTGGGTGCGGACGGGGCACATGTCATCGCCCTATCCGGGAAAAATGTCTTAACGCGTCCCGTCAGGTACCTGATCCGGAACGAAAAAGGGGACCGGCGGTATCGCCGATCCCCCTGCTTTTCGCTGCATGCCGGGTCGGCTTACTCAGCGGCCTCCGCCTTGGGAAGCACGGATACGAAGGTGCGGCCCTTAAACCCCTTGCGGAAGTTCACGGCGCCCTCGGTGGTCGCAAAGAGGGTGTGGTCCTTGCCGATGCTCACGCCCGCGCCGGGATAGAACTTCGTGCCGCGCTGGCGGACGATGATGTTGCCCGGGATGGCGCTCTGGCCGCCGTACAGCTTCACGCCGAGGCGACGACCGGCAGAGTCGCGACCGTTGCGGGAGGAACCGCCTGCTTTTTTGTGTGCCATTGGTAAATCTCCTTGATCTTGCCGGCTCTTACGAGCGCGCCTTGGCCTCTTCGACCCACTCCGGCTTCACCTTCACCGCGTCGAAGCTGTCGACGTCGAGGGTGGCGAGCTGGGCGAAGGTCAGGATGCCCGCTTCGTTCAGTTTCTTCTCGGCCGCGGGGCCGATGCCGTTGATCTCTTTCAGGTCGTCCTTCGCGCCTTCGGCGACGGCGGCCTTGGGCGCGGATTTCTCCTGCGCCGCGTCGTTCTTCACGCGGGCCTTCATGTCGGCCTGCTCGGCACGGTTGGCGGTGTAGCGGCTTTCGCCTTCGCCGCGCGGCAGGACGCCGGCGCCGACCGCGGCCTTCACGCCCGACTTGTCCGCGCCCGAGGCGAGGATGTCGGTCACGCGGATCATCGTCAGCTGCTGACGGTGGCCCTTGGTGCGCTTCGACGAATGCTTCCGGCGGCGCTTCACGAAGTGGATGACCTTGTCACCCTTGATCTGGTCGACGATCTCGGCCTGCACGGCCGCGCCATCGACGAAGGGGGCGCCGACCGTCAGGTCATCGCCGCCCAGCATGAGAATCTCGTTGAACTGGACCTTGTCGCCAGCATCGGCCGCGAGCTTTTCGATCCGCAGGGTGTCGCCTGCCTGGACCTTGTACTGCTTGCCGCCGGTCTTCATCACCGCGAACATACGCGTCTTCCTTGTCTTCTACCGCGTTCTTCGGCCCCGGGAGCACTCCCGGTCGTTCTGGGGTCGGACCCCGCCTCGAACAGCGCGCCCTTGCGGGCGTCGTTGGGTTCAAAAACGACAATCGGGGCCGTGGCCCCGTTGTCAGAGCCCCGCGTATGCCGCCCTCGGCCCTGCATGTCAAGCGCCGCAGGGGCCTTGCCGGGGCTTTTTCGCCCGCGCGCGGGGGGCGGCCTCGCGGGGCCCCGCGGGCCTCAGAGGTCGGTGCCCGCCATCTGCCCTGCCGCGGCCAGTCCCATCGCATAGGAGATGTCGTTGTACATCTGGTTGAAGCCCGAGAAGAGCGCGCGGTTCAACGCCCCGCCCTCGGGGCTTTCGGACATCTCCACATAGGCGCCCAGCTCCTCGGAGCTGAGCGGGCCATAGGCCATGAGCAGGTAGCCGTGCACCCATTCCACCGTGTCGGCGCGGGTCTCTTCCTCCTGCCCCCAGATGTCGGACAGCATCTCGGCCTCGCCCATCTCCAGCGCGCCGCCGTCGGCCAGCCCCTCGTAGAAGGCGAAGGAGGCATTGAGCGCGCCCGAGACGTTCTGCTCCACCAGGTCGTTGACCTCGATGAAGCGCGCGACCTGCGCGAGCCGCGCATCCTCGGTCCCGGCCAGCTCGGCGTAGCGGTCGCGGGCGGCCTCCTCGACCTCGCTGTCGAGCATGGCGCGGCGGGCCTCGATCTCGAGGGTCACCACCTCCTGCCCGAGGTCCGAGGAGAAGAAGTCGATCAGGGGCTCGATCTCCTCCGCCGTCAGCTCTTCGTCGAAGCCCGCGCGCACCGCGGCGCGCATGGTGCCCATGTCGTAGATCCGGTCGACCGCCTGGTCCCAGCCGCGGGTCGGCCCGCCGAACATCTCCTGCGCAAGCGTGTCGCCGTAGTCGAGCCCCTCGGCGCGCATGACCGTCAGCGTCTCCTCGATGCGCAGCGCCTCGAGAAGGTCGTCGACCGGCGCGGCGGCCAGCGGGCCGGCCAGCGGAAGGGTCAGAAGCGCGAGGGCCGCGGGGGCGAAGGCGCGTTGGCTCATGGGGCTGTCCTTGTCATGCTGTCCTTCACAGATACGGCGCGCGGGGGCGTTTTCCAAGAACCCGCAGGGGGCGGTGAAATTTTCCGCATCGCCCGGGTTGCACACCCCCGCAGCCTTCGTTACATCGCCGCCTCACAGACCCCCGCGGAGAGGTGCCGGAGTGGTCGAACGGGGCGGTCTCGAAAACCGTTGACCCTTCACGGGGTCCGAGGGTTCGAATCCCTCTCTCTCCGCCACTATCCCCCCAGACAGACCACATCCCATCCCCGGCTTTCCGCCGAGGGCCTTGGCCCTATGTGCCCGGCCCGGGCCCCGCCTCGGGCGGAGCGGCGGCATTTTTCACCGCCGCACTTCTTGACATCTGTCAAAAAACTCCGATTTCGCCTGCCATGGACCCGCGCCGACACAGAACCCGGCTGCGCCTGCAGGCCGCCCTGCGCGCGCTTCTGGCCGAGAAGCCGCTTTCGGCGATCTCGGTCGAGGCGCTGGCGCGCCGCGCCGGGACGACCCGCCAGAGCTTCTACAGCCATTACGGCGACCTGGCCTCGATGCTGGGCGACTACCTCGACGGGCTCCTGGCCGAGATCGAGCGCCGCAACCTCGAAATGTTCGGCGAGGGCGGCGATTGCCCCAGCTACGACGACCACCTGCGCAAGTTCACCCGGCTCTTCGGCGACCTCGACCGCGACGACCCGCGGCTGCATGCGCTCTTCGACGGGGTGCCGGGGCTCGCGCCCGAGGACCGCTTCGCCGAGCTGATCGAGACCTTGATGGGCCGGCTGCCCGCGGGCCCCGGCGTGCCCGACCCGCAGCTCCGCCGCATCGCCGCCCGCTTCTACACCGGCGCCTTCGTCGCCGTCTTGCGCGACTGGCTCCGCGCCCGGGAGCCGATCCCGCCGCGCGAGCTGGCCGCCGCCTTCACATCGCTGGCCTTCGGCGGCTGGCCCGACGCCCCTCAGAGTGGACCCTGACCCATGTTGCATCGCCCCCTCCTCCGCCGGCTCCTGCCCCTTCTGCCCGCGCTTTTCCTGGGCGCCGGCGCGCTCCAGGCCCAGACCCCCGAGGCCCCGCCGGTCCGGCCCGCCAAGATCATGACGCTCGAGGCCGATGCCGCCGCCATCTCGCGCGAGTTCTTCGGCCGCGTCGCCGCCAAGGAGACGGTCGAGCTGGCCTTCCAGGTCAGCGGCCAGATCGCCCGGCTGCCGGTCACCGAGGGCGAGACCTATGACGCGGGCACCCTGCTGGCAGAGCTCGACCTGGAGCCGCTGGAGCGCAACGTGCGCCAGGCCGAGGTGCAGCTCAACAAGGCCCAGCGCGACCTCGACCGGCTCGAGAACCTCTCGAGCGCGACGGTCTCGGCGGTGCAGATCGAGGACGCCCGCACCCAGCGCGACCTGGCGCAGATCTCGCTGGAGAACGCCCAGAACAGCCTCGACGACGCGAGCCTGCATGCGCCTTTCGACGCGCTGATCGTGCGGCGGCTGGCGGCGGAGTTCGGCACCGTCTCGGCGGGCCAGCCGGTGCTGCGGGTCTCGGACATGTCCGAGATCCGGGTCGACATCGACGTGCCCGAGGTGCTCTTCCGCCGCGCCCAGGACACCGACAGCGTCGAGTTCCGGGCCAGCCTGCCCGGCCGCGACGAAAGCTTCGCGCTGATCCCGCGCGAGTTCGAGGCCGAGACCGCCGACGTCGGCCAGACCTACCGCACCACGCTGGCCTTCGCCGAGGACCCGGGCGACTACGTGCTGCCCGGCTCCTCGGTCACGGTCACCGCCGAGGCGCGCTATGCCGGGCGCAGCCAGATCGTCGTGCCCGCCACCGCGCTGGTCTACCAGCCCGACCGCAGCCCGACGGTCATGGTCTTCACCCCCTCCGAGGAGGACGCCGACCGCGGCACCGTGCGCCAGACCCCGGTGGAGATCGAGATCCGCGACGACGGCCAGGTGGTCCTGACCGAGGGCCCCGAGGCGGGCACCGAGATCGTCATGGCCGGGGCCTCGATGCTGACCGACGGCCAGCGCGTCCGCCGCTTCACCGGCATCGGGGAGTAAGCCCATGTCCATCGCACGCGCCGCCATCGACCGGTCGCTCCTGACCTGGATGCTGATGATCGGCTGCCTTCTGGGCGGCCTCTGGGGCTTTGCCACCATGGGCCGGCTCGAGGATCCGGCCTTCACCATCAAATCCGCCGTGGTCTTCACCGAATACCCCGGCGCCTCGGCCGAACAGGTCGCCACCGAGGTCAGCGAACCGCTGGAATCGGCGATCCAGCAGATGGCCGAGATCGACTTCATCACCTCGTCCAACAAGCCCGGGGTCAGCCGGATCACGGTGCAGATCGAATCGACCTACGACGGCACCGAGCTGCCGCAGATCTGGGACAAGCTGCGCAAACGGGTCGAGGACGCCCAGCCGCAGCTCCCGGGCGGCGCGGGCCCGAGCCGGGTCAACGACAACTTCGGCGACGTCTACGGCATCTTCTACGGGGTCACCGCGCCGGGCTTCACCGACGCCGAGATCCACGACCTGGGCGATTACCTCCGCCGCGAGCTTCTGACCGTGGAGGGCGTGGCCGACGTGGCGCTTGCGGGCCTGCCCGAGGAACGCATCTTCGTGGAGCCCAACAAGGCGCTGATCACCAACCTCGGGCTGCCGCCCGGGGCCATCGCCCAGGCCATCTCGAACTCCAACGCGGTCTCGGACGCGGGCTCGGTCACGCAGTCCGGCCAGGAGGTGCGCATCGACGCCCCCGAAGGCTCGGGCACCGTCGACGACATCCGCAGCTTGACCATCGGGGTCAACGGCGAGGTGGTCGAGATCACCGACTTCGCGCGGGTCTACCGCGACCGGGTGGCCGAACCCTCGACGGTGATCCGCTTCAACGGCACCGAGGCCTTCACCCTGGGCGTCTCGGGCAAGGAGGGCGAGAACATCGTCGACGTGGGCCGCGCGGTCGACGCCAAGCTCGACGCGCTGGAGCCCGACATCCCGCTGGGCGTCAGCCTGCACCCAATCTATCAGCAGCACGTTGTGGTGGACGAAGCCTCGACGAGCTTCCTTCTCAACCTCGCGCTTTCGGTGTCGATCGTGGTGGTGGTGCTGGCGCTCTTCATGGGCTGGCGCGCCGCGGTCGTGGTGGGCAGCACGCTCCTGCTGACCGTCGTCGGCACGCTGTTCTTCATGGCCCTGGCCGATCTGCAGATGCAGCGGATCTCGCTCGGGGCGCTGATCATCGCCATGGGCATGCTGGTCGACAACGCCATCGTGGTTGCCGAGGGCATGCAGGGCGACATGGACCAGGGCAAATCCTCGCGCGAGGCGGCCTCGGATGTCGCGGGCAAGACGCAGATCCCGCTGCTGGGGGCGACCGTGATCGGCATCATGGCCTTCGCGGGCATCGGCCTCTCGCCCGATGCAACGGGGGAGTTCCTCTTCTCGCTCTTCGCGGTGATCGGGATCTCGCTTCTCTTGTCCTGGGTGCTGGCGATCACCGCCACGCCGCTCATGGCGCATTACGTCTTCAAGCGCGGTTCGGGCGAAGGTGGAGATCCCTACGGCGGGCCGATCTTCCGGGCCTATGGCGCGGTCCTGCGCGGCGCGCTGCGGGTGCGCTGGTTGGTCATCGCGGGCCTCGTGGCGCTGACCGTGGTCTGCTACTGGGGCTTCGGCCAGGTGAAGCAGCAGTTCTTCCCCGACAGCAACACGCCGATCTTCTACGTCCATTACAAGCTGCCGCAGGGCGCCAGCATCAACCAGACCGCCGCCGACATGGAGGTGCTCGAGGGCTGGCTCGATGAGCGCGAGGACGTGGTCTCGGTCGCGACCTTCGTGGGCGGCGGGGCGACGCGCTTCATGCTGACCTACGCGCCCGAGGAATCGCTGCCGACCTACGGCCATCTGGTGATCCGCACCGAGGCGCTCGAGGACATCCCGCCCCTGCGCGACGCGCTCGAGGACTTCGGCCGGAGCGCCCTGCCCCAGGGCGAGTTCCGCACCGAGCGGCTGGCCTTCGGCCCCGGAGGCGGCGCGCCCATCGCGGTGCGCTTCTCGGGCGCCGACGCCAATGTCCTGCGCGAGCTGGCCGCCGAGGCCAGCGACCGGATGCGCGCGGCCACGGACCAGGTCCAGGACCTGCGCACCGACTGGCGCGAGCGCGAGCTGGTGCTGCGCCCAGCCTATGCCGAGGCCCGCGCCCAGACCGCCGGGGTCGCCCGCGAGGATCTGGCCACGGCCTTCCTCACCGCGACCGACGGCGCCCGCGCGGGCGTCTACCGCGAGGAGGACCGGCTGATCCCGATCCTGGTGCGGATGCCCGGCGGCTCGGAGACCGGCGCCGAGCACCTGATCGACCAGGTGGTCTATTCGGAGGCCGCGCAGAGCTTCATCCCGGTCGAGCAGATCATCGACGGCTTCGACCACGGCGTCGAGGACACGCTGATCCAGCGCCGCAACCGGGTGCCCACGATCACCGTGGAGGCCGGCGTGCCCGCGGGCGTCAATGCCTCGGCGGTCTTCACCGAGATCCGCCCGGAGATCGAGGCCATGGAGCTGCCCGACGGCTACGCCATGGAATGGGGCGGCGAGTTCGAAAGCTCGAGCGAGGCGCAGGAGAGCCTCGGCCAGCAGCTGCCCCTGTCGCTGATCATCATGGTGGTGATCTCGATCCTGCTCTTCGGACGTCTGCGCCAGCCGCTGATCATCTGGCTCCTGGTGCCGATGGCGGTGAACGGCGTGGCGATCGGGCTTCTGGGGACCGGGCTGCCCTTCTCCTTCACGGCGCTTCTGGGGCTCCTGTCGCTCTCGGGGATGCTGATCAAGAACGGCATCGTCCTGGTCGAGGAGATCGACCTCACCCGCGCCGAGGGCGTGCCCTTCCGCGAGGCCATCGTGCGCGCCTCGACCTCGCGTCTGCGCCCGGTGGTGCTGGCGGCGGGCACGACGATCCTGGGGATGATCCCGCTCCTTTGGGACGCCTTCTTCGCCTCCATGGCGGTGACCATCATGGGCGGGCTCGGCTTCGCCTCGGTGCTGACGCTGATCGCGGCGCCGGTGGTCTATTCGCTGATGTTCCCCAAGGCCGACCGCGCGGCCCGGGCCTGAACCTCCGGCGGGCGCCCTCAAGAGCGGGGCGCCCGCCGACCCGTTTTCCTCTCTTGCGCGGCTCCGGGGCCCGCCCGGGAACGCGCGCCGGAAATTATGCAAGGTTGCGCGGCGGGCCACCCGGCCCGCCCCGCACCCTGAATTTCACCGCAAAACCCGCTTCTCCCCTTGCCTCTCCGTCCGCGCGAGGCATAGTCTGACGCTGCAGCGTTTTCGGGAGGCGGGAAATTTTGCAAGGCATCGCAGAGGCCATATCCCTCGCGCTGGAGCTAGTGCTGCGCGGCGATGCCGACCTTCTCGAGATCGTCGCCCTCTCGCTGCGCGTCTCGCTCACCGCGACGCTCACCGCCTGCCTGATCGGCCTGCCGCTCGGTGCGCTCCTGGCCGTGGCGCGCTTTCCGGGCCGCCAGGCCGCCATCGTGGTGGTCAATGCGCTCATGGGGCTGCCGCCGGTGGTGGTGGGGCTCCTGGTCTACCTGCACCTCTCGCGCGCCGGGCCGCTGGGCTTCCTGGGCCTCCTTTACACGCCAAGCGCCATGATCATCGCCCAGACCATCCTGATCGCCCCGATCGTGACCGCGCTGTCGCGGCAGGTGCTCGAGGATCTGCACGGCGAATACGCCGAGCAGTTCCGCTCGCTCTGCCTCAGCCGCAGCCAGATGGTCGGCGCGCTTCTCTGGGACGGGCGGTTCTCGCTGATGACCGTGGCGCTGGCGGGCTTCGGCCGCGCCGTGGCCGAGGTCGGCGCGGTGATCGTCGTGGGCGGCAATATCGACCATCTCACCCGGGTGATGACCACCGCCATCGCGCTCGAGACCTCGCGCGGGGACCTGGCGCTGGCGCTGGCGCTCGGCATGGTGCTCCTGGTCATCGCGCTCGGGGTCAATGCCGCCGTCCAGGGGGTCCGCATCAACGCCGCGAGGCACGCCCATGTCTGACGCCGCCATCCTGCCCTTCGAGCGCGCCGAACCCAGCGCGACCCTGCCCCGGCCGATCTTTCCGCTCGCGGTGCGCGGGCTGGCGCTCAGCTACGGCGCGACGCAGGTGCTGGCGGGGGTGGACCTCGATCTGGGCGCCCGCGGCTGCACCGTGGTCATGGGACCGAACGGTGCGGGCAAGAGCCTGCTCCTGAAGCTCCTGCACGGTCTCATCGCGCCCAGCGGCGGGGTGATCGACTGGGCCGGGCAAAGCCCCGCCGAGGTCACCCGCCGCCAGGCGCTGGTCTTCCAGCGCCCGGTGCTGCTGCGCCGCTCGGTCGGGGCCAATATCGACTTCGTGCTGAAGGCGCGCGGGTTGCCCCGGGCGACGGTGCGCGAACGCCGCACGGCGCTTCTGGCCCATGTCGGGCTGGCCGAGAAGACCGACCTGCCCGCCCGGCGTCTCTCGGGCGGCGAGGCGCAGCGGCTGGCGCTGGCCCGCGCGCTCGCCACCGAGCCCGAGGTGCTGTTTCTCGACGAGCCGACCGCCAGCCTCGACCCGGCCTCGGCGCTGGCCATCGAAGAGATCGTGACCCGCGCCCGCGACCTCGGCACCCGGGTGATCTTCGTCACCCATGACGTCGGCCAGGCCCGGCGCCTGGCCGATGACGTGGTCTTCCTGCACCGCGGCCGCGTCGCCGAGCACCGTCCCGCCGAGGCCTTCTTCGCCGCGCCCCGCTCCGAGGCCGCCGCCGGCTACCTCGCCGGCCGCATCGTCGTCTGACCACCCGCTTCCGTTGCCCCTCGACCCCCAGGGAGATTGCCCATGTTCACCCGCCCCCTCGGCGCCCTTTGCGCCGCGCTCTGCCTCGCCGGTCCCGCCTTTGCCCAGGACGACCGGATCATCGTGCAATCGACGACCTCCACTGCAAATTCAGGGCTTTACGACCACATCCTGCCGCGCTTCGAGGCGGCGACCGGGATCCGCGTCAGCGTCGTCGCCGTGGGCACCGGCCAGGCGATCCGCAACGCCGAGAACTGCGACGGCGACCTGCTCCTGGTGCACGCCAAGCCCGCCGAGGAGGCCTTCGTGGCCGCGGGCCACGGCAGCTGGCGGCGGGACCTGATGTACAATGATTTCGTCATCGTCGGCCCCGAGGCGGACCCCGCCGGGATCGGCGGGACGCAGGACGCCGAGGCGGCCCTGGCCCGGATCGCCGAGGCCGGGGCGCTCTTTGCCTCGCGCGGGGACGACAGCGGCACCCACAAGAAGGAGATGGCGCTTTGGTCCGCATCGGGCGTCTCCCCCGAGGGCGCCTCGGGCACCTGGTATCGCGAGACCGGCTCGGGCATGGGCGCGACCCTCAACGCCGCGGTCGGCATGGGGGCCTATACACTCACCGACCGGGCGAGCTGGATCAGCTACGAGAACCGCCAGGATTTCGCGGTGCAGGTCGAGGGCGATGCGGATCTCTTCAACCAATACGGCGTGATCCCGGTGAGCGCCGCGCATTGCCCCTCGGTGAAGGCGGAGGCGGCGGAGGTCTTCGCGGGATGGCTCTTGTCGGACGAGGGGCAGGCCGCGATCGCCGGGCATGAGGTGGCGGGACAGCAGTTGTTCTTCCCCAACGCTGGGGCGGAGTGAGTGGGGGTTTAGGGGTGCTGGGTGCCTTGGGAGCGGGTGCGTCGGGAGTGGGTGCGTCGGGAGTGCGGCGTCGGGAGTGGGGGCATCGAGCGTGGGTGCATCCTGACGGGTGTCGCCTCGCGGGGGCGTGGCGGCGGATGTCGGTTCGCAGGCGCATGGCGCGGGCCTGACTGGTTGAGCGCCCTACCCCGCTGAGCACAGAGCCACCTTGCGGCCCCGGTCCCAGAGACCCGGTGCAGCCCTGTGAACTCCGTCGGCCTCCCGGCCCATTACCGCCCCTGTCAGCAAGGGCGCGCGCCGGACCGGGGGCCGGCGCTTCTGACCGCTGAGCGAAGCGCTTTATCCCGGCAAGGTCAGGACAAACTGCGAGCTGATCACGCCATCCCAAGGAGCGCCGGCCCAAGGGGCCGGTCCGGCGCGCGCCCGGCACCTTCGGTGCTATTCGGGCGCAAGGGGGTGCGCTGGTCGCAATCGCCGTGCGCCGGGGGCTAGGTAGCTTGTGCTTCGGCACAGCCCGCCTCACCTCAAAGGCAACCCGGCGACACCCGCGCCCCATGCACGCCAAACCGGCATTCCCGGTGCCGCAGCCGCCTCGCCAAGCCAACTGCCCCACATACTGAGCCAACAACACCCTCCCCCACCCCACCCTTATAAATTCGTTGACCGACCGGACGGTCTATGTATTCTACCGCCGCCGGAAGAGGAGCCGGCGACAGGGAGGACGTAGCATGTCGGACGCCGATCCGGACGCGCTCGCGCGCGCCTGCGCCGAGGCGATGTGGCAAGAGGACCACGCGAGCCGCGGGCTCGGCATGGAGATCACCGCGATCTCCGCCGGCCAGGCCGAGATCGCCATGACCCTGCGCCCGGAGATGGCCAACGGCCATGGCATCGCCCATGGCGGCTTCATCTTCACCCTCGCCGATACCGCCTTCGCCTTTGCCTGCAACGGCTATGACGACGTGACCGTCGCGCAGTCGAACAGCATCACCTATCTCGCGCCCGGCCGGGTCGGCGACCGGCTCATCGCCCGCGCCCGCGAGATCGCCCGGCCCGGCCGCTCGGGCCTCTATGACGTCACCGTGACCCGCGCCTCGGACGGCGCAAGGATCGCCGAGTTCCGCGGACAGTCCCGGGCCTCCGGCAAGCCGCTTCTGCCCAAGGGAGACCAGAGAGGACCGACCTGACCCCGCCCCGCGAGATCCTCGACCCGATCGAAGTGGCGAGCCGCGACGAGATCGCCGCCCTGCAGCTCGAGCGCATGCAGCGCTCGCTGGCCCATGCCTATCAGAACTCGCCCTTCTACCGCGCCAAGTTCGACGCGGCGGGCGTGCATCCAAGCGATCTGAAATCCCTCGCCGATCTCGGCAAGTTCCCCTTCACCACCAAGCAGGACCTGCGCGACACCTATCCCTTCGGCATGTTCGCCGTCCCGCGCGAGCGCATCGCGCGGCTGCATGCCTCCTCGGGCACCACCGGCAAGCCCACGGTGGTGGGCTACACCGAGGGCGACCTGAAGGTCTGGTCCGAGGTGGTCGCCCGCTCGATCCGCGCCTCGGGCGGGCGCCGCGGCGACATCTGCCACGTCGCCTATGGCTACGGGCTCTTCACCGGCGGGCTCGGGGCGCATTACGGCGCCGAGGCGCTCGGCTGCACCGTGGTGCCGGTCTCGGGCGGCATGACCGAGCGGCAGGTGACGCTGATCACCGACTTCAAGCCGCGGATCATCATGGTCACGCCCTCTTACCTTCTGTCTATCCTCGACGAGTTCCGCCGTCAGGGCCGCGACCCGCGCGAGAGCTCGCTCGAGATCGGGATCTTCGGCGCCGAGCCCTGGACCAACGCCATGCGCGCCGAGATCGAGGAAGCCTTCGGCATGCATGCGGTCGACATCTACGGCCTCTCCGAGATCATCGGCCCCGGCGTCGCCAATGAATGCGTCGAGACCAAGGACGGGCTGCACATCTGGGAAGACCACTTCTACCCCGAGATCATCGACCCCGAGACCGGGGAGGTGCTGCCCGACGGCGAGCTGGGCGAGCTGGTCTTCACCACGCTGACCAAGGAGGGCCTGCCGATCGTGCGCTACCGCACCCGCGACCTCACCCGGCTCCTGCCCGGCACCGCGCGCTCGATGCGGCGCATGGAGAAGGTCACCGGGCGCTCGGACGACATGATCATCCTGCGCGGCGTCAACGTCTTCCCGACCCAGATCGAGGAGCAGATCCTGAAATGCGAGGGCCTCGCCCCGCATTTCCAGATCGAGCTGACGCGCGCCGGCCGGATGGACAACATGACCGTCCACGCCGAGGCCCTGCCCGAAGCCGCGACCGAGGACGGCCAGGCCGCCTCGCGCGCGGCGCTCGCCCATCACATCAAGTCGGTGGTCGGCATCTCGGCCGAGGTCCAGGTGCACCGCCCCGGCGGCGTCGCCCGCTCCGAGGGCAAGGCCAAGCGCGTCGTCGACAACCGGGAGGGCTGAGATGGCCCGCCCCCGCGCCGAGGACTTCGACGCCAAGCGTCACGGGCTCCTGCTCGACGCCGCGCGGGTCTTCGCCACCCAGGGCATGGACAAGGCCTCCATGGCGCAGATCGCCGCCGAGGCGGGGGTCTCCAAGTCCCTGCTCTATCACTATTATCCCTCGAAGGACGCGCTGATCTTCGCGATCATCCACGACCACCTCGAGGCCCTGGACGCGGCCCTGGCGGCGGCGACAGACCCCGCCGCCCCCCCCGAGGCGCGGCTCGAGACGCTGATCGCCGCGGTGCTCGAGGCCTACCGCGGCGCCGACCACCAGCACCAGGTGCAGATCAACGCGGGCCAGGTGCTCTCGGGCGAGGAGCGCGCGCGGATCCTGGCGCTGGAACGCCGCATCGTCGGGCGCTTCGCCGAGGTCCTGGCCGAGCTGCGCCCCGATCTGACCGAAGGCGCGCCGCCGCGGCTGAAGGCGGTGACCATGTCGCTCTTCGGGATGCTGAACTGGGTCTACCTCTGGTTCCGCGACGACGGGCCGCTGAGCCGCCGCGACTACGCGCGGATCGCGACGGACCTGATGCTGGGCGGGCTGCCGGGGCTGCGCTAGGCGGGGGGTTGCTTGCGCGGTGTGCTTGGGGCCGGGCCGTGGTCTGTGCGGGGCGGCTGTGCTTTTTGCATTTTTGGGTGTGGGGGGCTCTGCCCCCTCTTCGGGCCTGCGGCCCGAATTCACCCCCGAGGGTATTTGGACAAGCTGAAGGGCAAGAGGGCGGCGCGCTTCGGGCCCGCGGTGGGGCGCGGGCTTTGAGGTGTGGTGGGGGCGAGTTTTCTTGGGCGGGCGGGCGCAGGGAGCCGCGGGCGCCTTTTCTTGTGGGCGGCGCGGGGGCCGCGGGCGCGCCTCGTTGCGGGCGCGCCCATCACCTCAGGCGGGCGGCCAGTCCTTGGCGACCATGGTCAGCACCTCGTAGTCGGCGACCAGCTCGTCGTTCTGGTTCACCACCCGCGCGGCCCAGCGCACCTCGCCGTGGTCGGCCCCGGCGCGCGGGTTGATCGCCTTGCAGCTCAGCGTCACCGAGAGCGCGTCGCCGAAGTAGACCGGCGTCAGGAAACGCAGGTTGTCGACGCCGTAATTGGCGAGCACAGGGCCGGGGTTCGGCTCCACGAAAAGCCCGGCGGCGAAGGAGACGATCAGGTAGCCATGCGCCACCCGGTCGTCGAAGAAGGGATTCTCCCGCGCGGCGGCGCTATCCATATGAGCGTAGAAGGTGTCGCCGGTGAACTCGGCGAAATGCTCCACGTCGGCGCGGGAGATCTGGCGCGGCCCGGCGCTGATCCGGTCGCCGAGGCGCAGCTCGGAGAGCGGGCGGCGGAAGGGATGCACGTCGTCGCGCGTGGGCGCGCCGGGGGCCCATTCGCCGGTCACCGCCGAGAGAAGCTCGGGCGCGCCCTGGACGGCGGTGCGCATCATGAAATGCTTCACCCCGCGCATGCCGCCCATCTCCTCGCCGCCGCCGGCGCGGCCGGGGCCGCCGTGGACGAGCGGCGCCAGCGGCGAGCCGTGGCCGGTGGAGCTTTTGGCCGAGTGGCGCGAGCCGATCAGCACCCGCCCGTGATGCGGCGCGAGGCCGGTGACGACCTCGGCGGCGACGCCGGGATCGGCGGTGAAGAGAGAGGAGACCAGCGAGCCCTTGCCCTTGGCGGCAAGCGCCACGGCCTCCTCGGGGGTATCATAGGCCATGAGCGTCGCGACCGGGCCGAAGGCCTCGATGTCATGCACGGCATGGGCGCCCATGGGGTCGCGGGCGCGGAGCAGGATCGGCGACATGAAGGCGCCGGTCTCGGCGCTGCCCGAGGCGAGCTCCACCCGCTCGGGGTCGCCCGAGACGATCTCGGCCTCGGCCCGGAGCGCGGCGACCTGGGCGCGCACGCCCTCGCGGTCGCCGAGGCTGACCAGCGCGCCGATGCGCGTGGCCTCGTCTTCGGGCAGGCCGATTGCGAGCCGGGACAGCCGCTCCGACAGCGCCTGGGCCAAGGCCTCTTCCCGGGCGCGGGGCACGATGACGCGGCGGATCGCGGTGCATTTCTGCCCGGCCTTCACGCTCATCTCGCGCGCCACTTCGCGCACGAAAAGGTCGAACTCGGGGCTTTCGGGCCCTGCGTCGGGGCCGAGGATCGCGGCGTTGAGGCTGTCGGCCTCCATGGTGAAAGGCACCGAGTTGGCGACCACCGCCGGATGGGCGCGCAGCTTCTGGCCGGTGGCCGCCGAGCCGGTGAAGGTCACCACGTCCTGCACGTCGAGATGGTCGAGCAGATCGCCCGCGCCGCCCGCCAGGAGCTGCAGCGCGCCCTCGGGCAGGATCTCCATCTCGAGAATGGCGCGAACCACGCGTTCGGTCAGATAGGCGGTCTGGGAGGCGGGTTTGACCAGGCAGGGCATGCCGGCGATCAGGCTCGGGGCGATCTTCTCGAGCATGCCCCAGACCGGGAAGTTGAAGGCGTTGATATGCACCGCCACGCCCTGGCGCGGGGTCAGGATGTGCTGGGCGGAGAAGCTGTCGTCGCCCGAAAGCGGCTCCACCGGGCCCTCGGGGATGACGCGGGCGTTGGGGAACTCGCGCCGCGCGCGGCTGGCGAAGGTCAGAAGCGTGCCGATGCCCCCGTCGATGTCGATCCAGCCGTCCTTGCGGGTGGCGCCGGTCCAGAAGTTCTCCTGGTAGAAGACCTCCTTCATCTCCATCAGGCGCAGGCCGATCTCCTTCAGCATCAGCGCGCGCTCGTGCAGCGTCTGCGCGCGGAGCGCCGCGCCGCCCTGGTCGCGGCCCCAGGCGAGCGCTTCGCCCAGGTCGAGCCCCTCGGCACCGATCTCGGCCACCACCTCTCCGGTCGCGGCGTGATGGAGCGGCCGCGCCGCCCCCTGCCCCTGGCGCCAGTCCCCGGCCAGATAGCTTTCGAGCCGGCGCGGCCCCGTGATGTCGTCGCGCATGTGTCCTCCCTGTCCCTGTCGGCGCGCGCCCTCTGCCAGGCGCCCGGAAATGTCAGGCGTCGTACGTCAGAACCACCCGGTCCGAGAGCGGCAGGCACTGGCAGCTCAGCACGTAGCCCTCGCGCAGCTCGTAATCCTCGAGCGCGTGGTTGGTCCGCATCTCGACCTCGCCTTCCAGCACCTTGGCGCGGCAGGTCGAACAGACCCCGGCCTGGCAGGAGAAAGGCGCGTCGATATCTTCGGAAAGCGCCGCGTCGAGGATCGCCGTGCCGTCGCGCGGCATGGTGAAGCGCCGCGTGGTGCCGTCGAGCGTCAGCTCCACCTGGGTGCCCGCGCCGTCGCCTGCCCGCGCCGATTTTGGCGGGGTCTTGGCCCGGCCGGGCTGGGCGGCGGCGAAAAGCTCGAACTTGATCTGCGCGTCACTCAGCCCCGCCGCGCGCAGGCTCTCGGCGATGGTCAGCATCATCGGCTCGGGGCCGCAGATGAAGGCCATGTCGACCGAGGCCGCGTCGATCCAATGGGTGAAGAGCGCCTGCATCTTCTCGGCGTCGACCCGGCCCGAGAAAAGGTCGATCTCCTGGCTTTCCTCCTCGAGGACATGGATCACCGAGAAGCGCCCGAGGTGGCTGTTCTTCAGGTCCTCCAGCTCCTCGCGGAACATGATCGTGCCGATCCGGCGGTTGGCATAGACCAGCGTGACCCGCGCGCCCGGCTCGCGCGCGAGCACGGTCTTGATGATCGACAGGACCGGGGTGATGCCCGAGCCGCCGGCGAAGAAGAGGTAGCTCTTCTCGGCCGCGGGATCGAGCGGCGCGTGGAAGCGGCCGGCGGGCGGCATGGCCTCGAGCGTGTCGCCGGGCTTGAGGTTGTCGTTGGCCCAGCTCGAGAAGGCGCCGCCGTCGACGCGCTTGATGCCGACCCGCAGGACACCCTCGTCGAGGCCCGCGCAAATCGAGTAGCTGCGGCGCAGCTCCTCGCCGTCGAAATCGCGGCGGAAGGTCAGATATTGCCCCTGGATGAAGTCGAACTCCGCCTGGTCGTCGGCGCGGGGGCGCAGCGTGACCACCACCGCGTCGCGGGTGGTGCGGGTCACATCGATCACGTCGAGAGGATGGAAACGGGCCATGCCGGCACCTCGCTCAGATGCACTTGAAATAGTCGAAGGGCTCAAGGCAGTCGGTGCAGCGCCAGGCCGCCTTGCAGGGGGTGGAGCCGAAGCGGCTGACCTCCTCGGTGCGGGCCGAGCCGCAGCGCGGACAGGCCGGGGAGGCATTGCCGCCGCCCGCGAGCCGCGCCGCGCGGGCCGCGAGGCGGCCGTCGCTGGCGGTGCCGTCGATCGGCGGCGCGATGCCGTAGGCGCGCAGCTTCTCGCGGGCCTCCGGGCCGATCCAGTCGGTGGTCCAGGGCGGCGAGAGCTGCCGCTCGACCCGGAGCGAGGCCACGCCGCGCTCGGCCAGGTGCCGCTCGATCTCCATCTCGATGACCGAGGTGGCGGGGCAGCCGGAATAGGTCGGCGTGACGCGCACGACCAGGGTGCCCTCCTCCCAGGCGACGTCGCGGACGATGCCGAGATCGGTGATCGAGATCACCGGGATCTCGGGGTCGGGCACCTCCGAGAGCCAGTCCCGCACCAGGGCGGGATCGGGGCGCAGGGCGGCGCTGTCCGTGGTCCGGGGCGCGGTCATGTTCACCACTCCGCGCCTGGATAGGCGCGCTGCAGGAACTGCATCTCGGCCAGCAGGAAGCCCAAGTGCTCGCTGTGGCGTCCCTTGCGGCCGCCGTTCTGCACGTCGGCGCGGCCCTCGGGGCGCTCCAGCGTCGCCTCGCGCAGAGTTTCGTCGAGGATCTCCTGCCAGGTGGCGGAGACCGCCGCCATCTCGGGCACCAGCCCCGCCTCGACCAGCGCGGCATCGCCCGGCGCGGGCTGGCACAGCTCGCCCGCATAGGGCCAGAGCCGCTCCAGCGCGGTCTGCATCCGCGCGTGGCTTTCCTCGGTGCCGTCGCCGAGGCGGATCACCAGGTCCTGGCTGCGCTCGAGGTGATAGGCCACCTCCTTGCGCGCCTTGGCGGCGATCTCGGCGAGCCGCGGGCTGGCGCTGTCGGAAAGCGCGTGCAGCATCGGCAGGTGCCAGGCGTCGAAGAGGAACTGCCGCATGGTGGTCACCGCCATGTCGCGGTTGGGCAGCTCTACCAGCAGCGGATTGCGGAAGCGCAGGGCGTCGCGCAGATAGGCCAGGTCGTCGGCCGAGCGGCCCTGCCCTTCGACCTCGCCGGCGAGCGCCAGCCACATCTCGGCATGGCCGATCAGGTCGAGCGCCACGTTGGCCAGGGCAATGTCCTCTTCGAGCGCTGGCGCCTTGCCGCACCACTCCGAGAGCCGGTGGCCGAGGATCAGCGCCCCGTCGCCCAGCCCGCAAAGCCAGTCGAAGGCGGCATCGCGGTGCTCGGGGGCAAACAGCGGATCGCCCGGACGCGGGTCAGCGGCACCAGCCATCACATGTGCCCCACGTCGTCGGGAATGTCGTAGAAGCTCGGGTGGCGGTAGGGCTTGCTTTCCGCCGGATCGAACATCGGGCCCTTCTCGGACGGCGCCGAGGAGGTGATATCGGCCGAGCGCACCACCCAGATCGACACGCCTTCCTTGCGGCGGGTGTAGACGTCGCGGGCGTTGCGGATCGCCATCTCCGCGTCGGGCGCATGCAGCGAGCCGACGTGGCGGTGGTTCAGCCCCTGGCTGCCACGGATGAAGATTTCCCAGAGGGGCCATTCCTTGGACATGCTGTCGCTCCCTTGTCGCGCCGGGCTCACTCGGCCGCGGTGGCCTGGCCGGCGCGCCGCGCGGCCTGTTTCTCGGCATAGGCGCTGAGCCCGTCGCGGAACCAGGCGCCCTCGTCCCAGGCGGTCTGCCGCGCCTCGAGCCGCTCCTGGTTGCAGGGGCCGTTGCCCTTCAGAACCTCGAAGAACTCCTCCCAGTCGGGCTCGGAGAAGTCGTAATGCCCGCGCGCCTCGTTCCAGGCCAGGTTCGCGTCGGGCACGGTGAGGCCCAGGAACTCGGCCTGGGGCACGGTTTCGTCGACGAATTTCTGGCGCAGCTCGTCGTTGGTGTTCATCTTGATCTTCCAGCGCATCGACTGGGCGGAATGCACGGAGTCCTTGTCCGAAGGGCCGAACATCATCAGCGCCGGGCCCCAGAAGCGGTCGAGCGCGTCCTGCGCCATTTCCTTCTGTTCGGGCGTGCCCTGGGCCATCTTCATCATGATCGCGAAGCCCTGCCGCTGGTGGAAGCTCTCTTCCTTGCAGATGCGGATCATCGCGCGGCTGTAGGGCCCGTAGGAGGTCCGCTGCAGCGGCACCTGGTTCATGATCGCCGCGCCGTCGACCAGCCAGCCGACCGCGCCCATGTCGGCCCAGGTCAGCGTCGGGTAGTTGAAGATCGAGGAGTATTTCATCGCCCCCGAGAGGAGCTTTTCCGTCAGCTCGTCCCGGCTGACACCCAGCGTCTCGGCGGCGGAATAGAGATAGAGGCCATGGCCCGCCTCGTCCTGCACCTTGGCCAGCAGGATCTGCTTGCGCTCCAGCGTCGGCGCGCGGGTGATCCAGTTGCCCTCGGGCAGCTGGCCGACGATCTCGGAATGGGCGTGCTGGCCGATCTGGCGGATCAGCGTCTTGCGGTAGCCCTCGGGCATCCATTCCTTGGGTTCGATCTTCTCGCCGGCGTCGATGCGGGCCTGGAAGGCCTGCTCTTCCGGGGTCAGCTCTCCCTCGGCGGGGTCGGATTTCACCATCTGGGCATACATGGCGCACCTCCTCTGATGCGGGTCTGCCGATGTTATATACCGATTAAAGCATCACAGTCAAATGTGGCATTCCAACATTGCCGTGATGTTTCACGGCAAGGCGGCCTCGCGGCGCAACCCGCCGAGCCTGGCGCGGGTGGCCTCGGTCTCGGGCGGCAGGAGGCCGTGGCGGTCCTCGAGCCGGGCGCCGATGCAGCGGTCGGCCTCGGGGCAGAGCGCCAGATAGGCCGAGACGAAGAGCCGCCGGGCCGCGGCGCCCTGCCAGCCTTCGGGCAACGCGCCCTCGGGCAGGCGCGGATCGGCCAGCGCCGCCTGGCGGTAGTCATGCACCAGCCGCAGCCGCAGAAGGAGCGCCCCCTGCCCTTCGGCCGGGGCTTCCGCCAGCGCCTCGGTCACGCCGGACCAGGCCTCGGCGAAGGCGCGGTAGGCGGCATCCGCCTCACCCAGCGACCAATGCGCGGCGCCGAAGTCCCGCAGGCCCTGCCCCTGCGAGACCGGCGCGGCGGACATCACGAGCCCCGCCGGCCGCTCTACCTCCGCGCGATCTGGCGCGGCCCAGACCATGCCGCCGATGCGCGCCCAGGGGGCCGGCAAATCCCTTTCGCCAAAGGCCATGAGCCAGCCCAGCGGCTGCGGCGGCGGGGCATAGATCAGCCGGTCGGCCCCGGCAAACTCCGCCTCGGCACCGGGAGTCAGCCGGTAGTGCGAGACCCGGCCCACGCGGGTGCCCTCGAGCCGCTCGGCACCCACCAGCCGCGAGACCGCGGTGCGCACCAGCGTCTCGCTCAGCCCGGCCTGGCGGCCCAGCGCAATCAGGCTGCGCATGGAGACCGTGCCGCCGCGCGGCGCGACCGCGTCGCCGTAGATCGTCACCAGGTAGCCGGTGGCGCGCGGCACGGGGCCGTCGAGATAGCGCCGCAGAGGCTGCGGCAGCGGGTCCGAGGTATGGTCGAGGCGTTTCGTCATGGCACGCCATTGTAGCTCTTTGCGAAATGACTGTCATGTCAAATGCGCATTTCACAACCCTCGCGCGAAGCCGCTGGCCACCCCCGCCCGCGGCCCTATCTCCTTCAAAAGTCGACGCGAACCCGGAGTGTCATCCATGTTCGAGAGCTTCACCGCCGAGACACTGGCGCGCTTCCAGTTCGCCTTCACGGTGTCCTTCCACATCATCTTCCCGGCCTTCTCGATCGGGCTGGCGAGCTTTCTGGCAGTGCTCAACGTGCTCTGGGTGCGCAGCCGCAACCGGGTCTATCTGAACCTCTTCGACTACTGGAAGAAGATCTTCGCCGTGGCCTTCGGCATGGGCGTCGTCTCGGGCATCGTGATGTCCTACCAGTTCGGCACCAACTGGTCGGTCTTCTCGGACCGCACCGGGCCGATCCTCGGCCCGCTCATGGCCTACGAGGTGCTCTCGGCCTTCTTCCTCGAGGCGGGCTTCCTCGGCATCATGCTGTTCGGCCGCGAGAAGGTCGGCGAGAAGCTGCATCTCTTCGCCACGCTTATGGTGGCATTCGGCACGCTGATGTCGGCGACCTGGATTCTGTCGGTCAACTCCTGGATGCAGACGCCCGCGGGCTACAGCATCGCCGAGAACGGCCAGTTCGTGCCCGAGAACTGGCTGGCGATCGTCTTCAACCCCTCCTTCCCCTACCGGCTCGTGCACATGGTGCTGGCGGCCTATCTCACAACCGCCTTCGTGGTCGGCGGGGTCGGCGCGCTGCACCTCCTGCGCAAGAGCGCCGACGCCGAGGCGCGCAAGATGTTCTCCATGGCGATGTGGATGGCGGTGCTGGTCACCCCGGTGCAGATCCTCGCGGGCGACTTCCACGGGCTGAACACCCTGGAGCACCAGCCGCAGAAGGTCATGGCCATGGAGGGCCATTACCACAGCTACCCCGAGGGCGCGCCGCTGATCCTCTTCGGCATCCCCAACCCCGAGGAGAAGCGCGTCGATTACGCCATCGAGGTGCCGCAGCTCTCCTCCTTGATCCTCAAGCACGAATGGGGCGCGCCGATGGACGGGCTCGACACGATCCCCGACGACGAGGAGCCGCCGGTGGCCATTGTCTTCTGGTCCTTCCGGGTCATGGTGGCGATCGGCTTTGCCATGCTGGCGGTCGGGCTCTGGAGCCTCTGGGCGCGGCGCCGCGGGCGGCTCTACGAGGACCGTGCGCTCCTGCGGGTGATGCTGCCCATGGCGCCCTCGGGCTTCGTCGCGGTCTTGGCGGGCTGGATCACCACCGAGGTCGGGCGCCAGCCCTACACGGTCTACGGGCTCTTGCGCACCTCGGACAGTCTCGCGCCGGTCGACGCGCCGGCGGTGGCGACCTCGCTCCTGGCCTTCATCGTGGTCTATTTCTTCGTCTTCGGAGCGGGCACCTTCTACATCCTGCGGCTCATGGGCAAGGAGGTCGGCGAAAGCAGCGCCGAGATCGACGACGGCCCGACCCGCACCGCCGGGATCACCCCGGCCAACCAGCTGCGGCCTGACGCCTGGGCGCCGGGCGGCGCGGGCAAATAGGGAGAGCGCGATGTTCGATCTTGCCAATATCTGGGCCGCGCTCATCGCCTTCGCGGTGCTGACCTATGTGATCCTCGACGGCTTCGACCTCGGGATAGGGATCCTCTTTCCCTTCGCCCGCGGCGAAGAGGACCGCGACGTCATGATGAACTCGGTCGCCCCGGTCTGGGACGGCAACGAGACCTGGCTGGTCCTGGGCGGCGGCGGGCTCTTCGCGGTCTTCCCGCTGGCCTATGCGGTGGTCATGCCGGCGCTCTACATTCCGATCATCGTCATGCTCTTGGCGCTGGTCTTCCGCGGCGTGGCCTTCGAATACCGCTGGAAGACCAAGCGCTGGAAACACGTCTGGTCGGTCTGCTTCTCGGCGGGCTCCTATGTGGCGACCTTCACCCAAGGCGTGGCGCTTGGCGCGCTGGTGCAGGGCATCGAGGTCGAGGGCCGGGCCTATGGCGGCGGCTGGTACGACTGGCTGACGGCCTTCTCGCTGCTGACCGGCGTCGCGCTGGTGGTGGGTTATGCCCTTCTCGGCGCGACCTGGATCAACATGAAGACCACCGGCCCCCTGCAGGAGGCCAACCGCCGCGCCTCCAAGCCCCTGGCGCTGGTCCTCCTGGCGCTGTTCGCCGTGGTCTCGGTGCTGACGCCCTTCCAGGACGCGGTCTATTTCGACCGCTGGTTCAACTTCCCCGCCTCGGCCTGGACGGTGCTGGTGCCGGCGATCCTACTCGCGGTGAGCTACAAGCTTTTCGCGGGGCTCAAAAACCGCGAGGACGTCTCGCCCTTCCTGATGGCCAATGCGCTCTTCGTGACCTGCTTCATCGGGATCGGGATCAGCTTCTATCCGCATATCGTCCCGCCGGGACTGACCATCGAGGAGGCAGCGGCGCCGGACTCGAGCCTCGCCTTCGCGCTGGTCGGCGCGGGCATCCTGGTGCCGATCATCCTGGCCTATACCGCCTATGCCTACTGGGTGTTCCGCGGCAAGATCGACGCCAGCTCGGGCTACCATTGATGGCGCGGAAGCGCCCCGAGGAAACCCGCCCCCGCTGGCAGCGATACGCCTGGTTCGCCGGGCTCTGGCTGGCCTCGGTCGCGGTGCTGGCAGCGGTCGCGGCGCTCATCCGGCTGGTTGCGGTCTGAGCCCTAGCCCTGGGGCGCGATGCCCTCCCAAAGCGCGAAATCCGCGGCGCACTTGCGGCGCAGCTTGGCCTCGATCTCGGGGCTGAGCGTCAGGTCGCGGCGCGGCGAGACATTTTCGCGCGGCAGATCGAGGCTGATCCCCAGCCGGTCCTCGAGGAAGGCCACGATCCGGCCCTGGTCCTCGTAGCGGAAGAACCGCGTGACCTCGGTGCCGTTGGGCCGGGGTTCGACGAATTTCGCCTGGCTGCCGACATTGGCGAAAGGCGGGCGCTCGCCCCGGCAATAGGCGTCGACGAAGGCGTCGAAGGACAGATCCCGGGTCGAGACCCGCTTGCCCTCGAGAAAGGGCCGCTGGCGGTAGCGATACCAGGACCCCAGCCAGGAGATCGGCTCGCGGATCACCGCCATGACCTCCATCTCCTCGGCGCCCATCTTGGCGAACATCGGGCGGAAGAAGCGGTTGTAGCGGTAGACCGGCGCGTGTTTCAGCTCGGGCGGATCGCTGACCACCATGCCCGCATGGGGCCCGAGCGCGCGCGCAAAGGCGGTGCTGCCCGTCTTCGGAACGGCCAGCATCACCAGCCGCGCTTTCCAGAATATCAGCATCGCCGGCCCGCCTCTCCTGCCTGTGCCGCTAAACTACTTGTTAACCCCGAAGCCCGAAAGTTCGACCTGTGGAATTTTCTTGAAATGTTCTCCTTTTGACCTCATAACATCGAGAACAAGAGGTGAACGACGCAGTCATTGCCGCCCGCTTCGCGGTGTGGAATAAGGACGGAAAGGCAAGCAAATGGCAGACCTACTCTCCATGGACAGCAAGCGTACGGCAGACAAGCAGAAGGCCCTCGATTCGGCGCTCGCGCAGATCGAACGGCAGTTCGGCAAGGGCTCGATCATGAAGCTCGGCGGCGAGAACGCCATGCGGGACATCTCGGCGACCTCGACGGGGTCGCTGGGGCTCGACATCGCGCTCGGCATCGGCGGGCTGCCCAAGGGCCGCATCATCGAAATCTACGGTCCCGAATCCTCGGGCAAGACCACGCTGACGCTGCACTGCGTGGCCGAGGAACAGAAGACCGGCGGCGTCTGCGCCTTCGTCGACGCCGAACACGCGCTCGACCCGCAATACGCCAAGAAGCTGGGCGTCGACCTCGATGAGCTCTTGATCTCGCAGCCCGACACCGGCGAACAGGCGCTCGAGATCACCGACACGCTGGTGCGCTCCGGCGCGGTCAACATGGTCGTGGTCGACTCGGTCGCGGCGCTGACGCCCAAGGCCGAGCTCGAAGGCGACATGGGCGACAGTTCGGTCGGCGTGCAGGCCCGCCTGATGAGCCAGGCGATGCGCAAGCTCACCGGCTCGATCGCGCGGTCGAACTGCATGGTGATCTTCATCAACCAGATCCGCATGAAGATCGGCGTGATGTTCGGCTCGCCCGAGACGACGACCGGCGGCAACGCGCTGAAGTTCTACTCCTCGGTGCGGCTCGACATCCGCCGCATCGGCGCGATCAAGGACCGCGACGAGGTGGTCGGCAACGCCACCCGCGTGAAGGTCGTGAAGAACAAGGTCGCCCCGCCCTTCAAGCAGGTCGAGTTCGACATCATGTATGGCGAGGGCATCTCCAAGACCGGCGAGCTGATCGACCTGGGCGTGAAGGCCGGCGTGGTCGAGAAATCCGGCGCCTGGTATTCCTACGGCGACGAACGCATCGGCCAGGGCCGCGAGAACGCGAAGAATTTCCTCAAGGAAAACACAGCGGTGGCCTATGACATCGAGGACAAGATCCGCGCCGCCCATGGGCTGGAGTTCCACATGGCCGACGAGGACAAGGACGAGGTGATGGAGGGCTGAACGCCCGGGCCATGGCCTCTCTGAAACTGCCGCGGGCGTCCCCTTGGGGCGCCCGTTGTCGTTTCGGGTGTTGAGGCGGGGCGCGGTGTTTCGGCGGGCGCTTGGCGCGCAGCTGCCCAAAGACCGCGCTCTGCGACCAATGTCGCAGGGAAATGGGGGCCTTCCGCGCCATAGGTGAGGAAATCCCCCATTGCCCCTGACGCGCGCGTAACGCAGGGTAAGGGCAGCCGGCGGGCCCCGGGTCTGGCGCGGCACGGGTGCACGGCGCGGCCCCCTGGGCCGCAAGAAGCCGCATCACGCCCGGGTGCCGCCGGCCGCTTCTCCGAGATTTTGGTTTGGAGTGGGCCCCGTTTGAGTGCGGTCCCGAGCGCAGATTTCCTGTGGTCCCGAAGCCCGGCTTCGCATGGTCCCCGAGGCGCAGCCTTTACCCGATCTTGACCGCCCGCCCCCTCGCAAGCGCCGCTTACCGCCCGCAGCCCGTGGACAGCCGCGCAACCCGGCGCTACACCTCGGCCAACCTGCCACCCCGCACCAACAAGAGCCGCGAATGCCAAGCCTCAACGATATCCGCTCCACGTTCCTCAGCTACTTCGAGAAACAGGGGCACACGGTGGTGCCCTCCTCGCCGCTGGTGCCGCGCAACGATCCGACGCTGATGTTCGCCAACTCGGGCATGGTCCAGTTCAAGAACCTCTTCACCGGGGTCGAGACGCGCGACTACACCCGGGCCACCACCTCGCAGAAATGCGTGCGCGCCGGGGGCAAGCACAACGACCTCGACAACGTCGGCTATACCGCGCGCCACCACACCTTCTTCGAGATGCTCGGCAACTTCTCCTTCGGGGATTACTTCAAGACCGAGGCGATCCCCTTCGCGCACGAGCTGATCACCCGCGAGTTCGGCATCGACCACAAGCGGCTCCTGGCCACGGTCTACCACACCGACGACGAGGCCTTCGAGCTCTGGAAGAAGGTCGGCATCCCCGAGGACCGGATCATCCGCATCGCCACCTCGGACAACTTCTGGCAGATGGGCCCGACCGGCCCCTGCGGCCCTTGCACCGAGATCTTCTACGACCACGGCGACCACATCTGGGGCGGCCCGCCGGGCTCCCCCGAAGAGGACGGCGACCGCTTCATCGAGATCTGGAACATCGTCTTCATGCAGAACGAGCAGTTCGAAGACGGCACCATGCGCGAGCTCGACATGCAGTCGATCGACACCGGCATGGGGCTCGAACGGATCGGCGCGCTCCTGCAGGGCAAGCACGACAACTACGACACCGACCTGATGCGGGCGCTGATCTGCGCCTCGGCCGAGACCACCTCGACCGATGCCGACGGGCCGGGCAACGTGCACCACCGGGTGATCGCCGATCACCTGCGCTCGACCTCCTTCCTGATCGCCGACGGGGTGATGCCCTCGAACGACGGGCGCGGCTACGTGTTGCGGCGGATCATGCGCCGCGCGATGCGGCACGCGCATCTCCTGGGCGCCAAGGATCCGGTCATGTTCCGCCTGGTGCCGGCGCTGGTGCGCGAGATGGGCGCCGCCTACCCCGAGCTGCACCGCGCCCAGCCCTTGATCGAGGAGACGCTGAAGCTCGAGGAGACGCGCTTCCAGCAGACGCTCGACCGCGGGCTGAAGCTGCTCGACGACGAGCTGGGCAAGCTCGACGCGGCCGAGGCCCTGCCCGGCCAGGCGGCCTTCAAGCTCTACGACACCTACGGCTTCCCGCTCGACCTGACCCAGGACGCGCTGCGCGAAAAGGGCCGCAGCGTCGACACCGAGGGTTTTGACGCCGCCATGGCCGAGCAGAAGGCCAAGGCCCGCGCCGCCTGGTCGGGCTCGGGCGAGGCCGCGGATGCCGCGATCTGGTTCGACCTCGCCGACCAGCACGGCACCACGGATTTCCTTGGCTATGACACCGAGACCGCCGAGGGCGTGGTGCTCGACATCGTCAAGGAGGGCGCCGCCACGGCCTCGGCCGCCAAGGGCGAGACCGTCCAGCTGGTGCTGAACCAGACGCCCTTCTACGCCGAGGCCGGCGGCCAGGTCGGCGACACCGGCGAGGTGGTGACCGAGGGCGGCACCGCCCGGATCACCGACACCCGCCAGGTCGCGGGCGTGGTCATCCATTTCGCCGAGATCACCGAGGGCGAGATCGCCCGCGGCGCATCGGCCAAGCTCGAAGTCGACCACGCGCGCCGCACCAAGATCCGCGCCAACCATTCGGCCACGCACCTCCTGAACGAGGCGCTGCGCCGGACGCTGGGCGACCATGTCGCGCAGCGCGGCTCGCTCAACGCGCCGGACCGGCTGCGCTTCGACTTCAGCCATGCCAAGGGGCTGACCGAGACCGAGATCGCCGGCGTCGAGCGCGAGGTGAACGACTACATCCGCCAGAACACGGCCGTCGAGACGCGCATCATGACGCCCGACGACGCCCGCGCCATGGGCGCCCAGGCCCTTTTCGGCGAGAAATACGGCGAGGAGGTCCGCGTGGTCTCCATGGGCCGCCAAGACGGGTCCGGCAAGGGCACCGACGGGGCGACCTATTCCATCGAGCTGTGCGGCGGCACCCATGTGGGCCGCACCGGCGAGATCGGGCTTTTCGTGGCGCTCGGCGACAGCGCGTCCTCCTCGGGGGTGCGGCGCTTCGAGGCGCTGACCGGCCAGGCGGCGCTCGATTACCTGCGCGGCCAGGACCGGCTGGTGAGCCGGCTCTCGGGCGAGCTGAAGACCTCGGCGGGGGATCTGCCCGACCGGCTGAAGGCGCTGCTCGACGAGCGCAAGGCGCTGCAGAACGAGGTCGCCCAGCTCAAGCGCGAGATCGCCATGGGCGGCGGCGAAGGTTCGGGCGGGATCGAGCCGCGCGAGGTCGCAGGCGTGAAGTTCCTCGCCCAGACCCTGACCGGCGTGTCCGGCAAGGACCTGCGCCCGCTCATCGACGAGCACAAGCGCCGGCTCGGCTCGGGAGCGGTGCTCCTGGTGACCGAGAGCGACGGCAAGGCCGCGGTGGCCGCGGGTGTGACCGACGATCTGACCGGACAGGTCTCGGCGGTGGACCTTGTGAAGGCCGCGGTCGGCGCGCTTGGCGGCAAGGGCGGCGGCGGCCGTCCCGACATGGCCCAGGGCGGTGCCGCCTCGGCCGAAAAGGCCGACGAGGCCATCAAGGCGGCGGAAGCCGTGATCGGAGGATAAGATGCCCGCACTCTGGATCGCCCATGTGCATGTGACCGACGCCGAGGCCTACGGCAAATACGCCGAACTGGCCGGCCCCGCGATTGCCGCCCACGGCGGCTCCTTCGTGGCGCGGGGCGGCAAATACCTCGTGCTCGAGGGCAACAAGACCCGCGACGGCGCCGACCGCGAGCGCCACGTCGTGGCGCGCTTCCCCTCGGTCGAGGCGGCGGAGAGCTGCTATCGCTCCGAGGCCTACCAGGAAGCGCTGAGCCACGCCCGCGACGCCTCCGAGCGCGACCTGCTGATCCTGGAGATCCCGGAGTAAGGGGTTGGGGCCGCTGCGCCGCCCTCACCCAGCACACCAGAGGGCGCGCGGCGGACCGGGGGTCGGCGCTGCTGACATGTGAGCTGCGCGCTTTATCCCAACAAGGTCAGGGCTAGAGGTGGGCTAAGCACGCCACCCCAAGGAGCGCCGGCCCATTGGGCCGGTCCGGCGCGCGCCCGGCACCTTCGGTGCTGTTCGGGCGCAAGACGGGCACCCTCCGCAGCGGAGGTGCTGGGGGATCGGGCCAGGCAAAGGTCGTCCAGAAACGACAGCGACATGCCGCCCTCTCAGCCTGCACTGACAGAGGGCGCGCGGCGGACCGGGGGCCGGCGCTGCTGACATGTGAGCTGCGCGCTTTATCCCAACAAGGTCGGGGCTAGTGGCGATCCAAGCACGCCATTCCAGGGAGCGCCGGCCCATCGGGCCGGTCCGGCGCGCGCCCGGCATCTTCGATGCTGTTCGGGCGCAAGTGGGCGCAATTGGGCATGGTGTTTCTCAGACCAAGCGTTCGCACCGGTCGCGGTCTTGGCTTGTGGCGCGAGAAAGTCAGGGCCACAGCCTGTTCCCCCCACAAACGAAAACGCCCCCACCAGGTGGGGGCGCCGCCGCCAGTTCCGTCAAACCAAACCCCGGGCGCCCTGCCCGGCCCGGCGCCTCACTGCGCCCTGGCCATCCGCTTGCGCTCGTGCGGATCGAGGTAGCGCTTGCGCAGCCGGATCGCGTTGGGCGTCACTTCGACCAGCTCGTCGTCGTTGATATAGGCAATCGCCTCCTCGAGGGTCAGCACCGTCGGCGGCGTCAGCCGCACCGCGTCGTCCGAGCCCGAGGCGCGCACGTTGGTCAGCTTCTTGCCCTTGAGCGGGTTCACCTCGAGGTCGTTCTCGCGCGAGTGCTCGCCGATCACCATGCCCTCGTAGACCTTCTCCTGCGGGCCGATGAACATCTTGCCGCGCTCTTCCAGGTTCCAGAGCGCATAGGCCACGGCGTCGCCCGATTCCATCGATATCAGCACGCCGGCCCGGCGGCCCTCGATGGCGCCCTTGTAGGGCGTCCAGCCCTGGAAGACGCGGTTCATCACGCCGGTGCCGCGGGTGTCGGTCAGGAACTCGCCCTGGTAGCCGATCAGCCCGCGCGCGGGCACATGGGCGACGATCCGGGTCTTGCCGGTGCCCGAGGGCTTCATCTCGACCAGCTCGCCCTTGCGCACGCCGGTGATCTTCTCGATCACAGCGCCCGAGTAGTCATCATCGACGTCGATGGTGACCTCTTCGACCGGCTCCTCGCGGCCGGCCTCGCCGTCGCGCATGATCACCTGCGGGCGGGCGATCGACAGCTCGAAGCCCTCGCGGCGCATGTTCTCGATCAGCACGCCCATCTGCAGTTCGCCCCGGCCCGAGACCTCGAAGGCCTCGCCGCCCGGCGTGTCCTTGACCTTGATGGCGATGTTGCTCTCGGCCTCTTTCATCAGCCGGTCGCGGATCACCCGGCTCTGGACCTTCTTGCCGTCGCGGCCCGCCAGCGGGCTGTCATTGATGCCGAAGGTCACGGTGATGGTCGGCGGGTCGATGGGCAGCGCCTCGAGCGGCTCGTCCACCGCCAGCGCGCAGAGCGTGTCGGCCACGGTGGCCTTCTGCATGCCGGCGAGCGTGACGATGTCGCCCGCGCGGGCCTCCTCGATGTCCTGGTAGGAGAGGCCACGGAAAGCCTGGATGCGCGAGACGCGGAACTGCTCGATCTTCTGACCGACGCGGCTGAGCGCCTGCAGCGTCGCGCCGACCTTGAGGCGGCCGCTTTCGACCCGGCCGGTGAGGATGCGCCCGAGGAAGGGGTCGGCCGAGAGCGTGGTCGCCAGCATGCGGAAGTCGTCCTCCTCGTGCTTGACCTGCTTCGGCGCGGGCACGTGGTCGACGATCAGCTTGAAGAGCGCGGTGAGGTCCTTGCGCGGGCCGTCGAGCTCGAAATCGGCCCAGCCGGCGCGGCCCGAGGCATACATATGCGGGAAGTCGAGCTGATCGTCATCGGCGCCGAGATTGGCGAAAAGGTCGAAGCATTCGTCGAGCGCCCGGTCCGGCTCGGCGTCGGGCTTGTCGACCTTGTTCAGGACCACGATGGGCCGCAGGCCGAGCGCCAGCGCCTTGGAGGTCACGAACTTGGTCTGGGGCATCGGGCCCTCGGCGGCATCGACCAGGAGCACCACCCCGTCGACCATCGACAGGATGCGCTCGACCTCGCCGCCGAAGTCGGCGTGGCCGGGGGTGTCGACGATGTTGATGCGGGTGGATTTCCATTCGACCGAGGTCGCCTTGGCGAGGATGGTGATGCCCCGCTCGCGTTCGAGGTCGTTGGAATCCATCGCCCGTTCCGCCACCTGCTGGTTTTCGCGGAAGGCGCCGGATTGTTTCAGAAGCTCGTCCACGAGGGTGGTCTTGCCGTGGTCGACGTGGGCGATGATTGCGACGTTGCGCAGATCCATGGGGAGTCCGTCTCGATTTGTGTGGTTGCGCGCGGCCTATCGCCGGGAGGGCCAAAAGGCCAGCCCTATTCGCAGGAGGGGCGGTTTGGGGGGCTGGGCTTTGGGGGGGGTGGTTTTTGAGGGGAGGTGCTGGGTCTGGGGATTGGGCGGTTAGGGGTGTGCTGCACCTGGGATTTGGCGGTTAGGGGGGTATTGGGTGCGCGGTGTCGGAGAGGCGCGCGGCGCGGTCGCGGGTGAATGTCCGATCCGGGGGCGAGTGGTGTCCGGTCCTGTGGCGGCTAGATGTCCGGGCGAGCCGTCTGGCCACGGTTAGGGGGGCAGCGGAAAAGGCAGGTCGTCGGGCACGCGGTCGCGGAGTTGCGGGAGTGACGCTTTCGGCCCGCCATCTCAGGCTGTTCTCAGAACGGTGAACACCCTCCAACGAAATGCCAAGACACCGCATCCCAACAAAGCGCTACCCCGACACGGGCAAGAGCCCCCCTGCCCGGCCCGCCCCCCTTGCGCCCGAATAGCATCGAAGATGCCGGGCGCGCGCCGGACCGGCCCCTTGGGCCGGCGCTCTTGCGGGCGAAGCGCATAGATCGCCTTTAGTCCTGACGTTGCGGGGATAAAGCGCATAGCCCGAAGCTCGGCAGCGCCGGCCCCCGGTCCGGCACGCGCCCTCTGGTCGGGAGGGGTGTGAGGTCGGCGGGTGGGGCTTCTGGGGTTCAGCAGAAAGACGGAGCGTTGCGCCTGGGGGATCCGTGGCGGCGGTCCACGCTCACGCCCGGCCTCCACCAGAGGCCCGCCAGCAGACTGGGCACCACCGGAGGCCTGTCGGCACACCGGACACCACCGGAGGCCCGTCGGCACACTGGGCACCACCAGAGGCCGGTCTGCACACCGGACACCACTAAAAGCGCGCCAGCCTGCCGGTTACCACCGGCGGCCCGTCAGCATTCAGGGCACCGCCCAATGCCCGTCAACACGAGGGACAGCACCAGAGGCCCGTCAGCACGAGAGGCCCGCCAGCACGACGAACCGCACCGAAGGACCGCCCCACCCTCTCCAACCAAAAGGGGCGGCAGCTGCAGCCCCCGCCCCTCTCTTTCTCGAAAAATCCAACGGACGCCGAACTACCGCCCGACGCCCGCCGCGCGGCCTCACCCGTAGACCAGCCTCGGCAGCCAGATCACCGCCTCGGGGAAGAACATGCAGATCGCCAGACCCACGATCTGCAGGAACAGGAAGGGCAGCGCCGCCTTGAAGATGTCGGTCATCGGGATCTCCGGGGGCGCCACGCCGCGCAGGTAGAAGAGCGCGTAGCCGAAGGGCGGCGACAGAAAGCTCATCTGCATGTTCACGAGGTAAAGGACCCCGAACCACAGCACCAGGTCGTCGGGGCTGTCGAGCCCGAAGGCCTGCGCCCCGAGCGCCTTCACGATCGGCACGAAGATCGGCACGCAGAGCAGCAGGATGCCCACCCAGTCGAGGAACATCCCCAGCGCCACCAGCAGGATCTGCATCAGGATCAGGATGCCCCAGGGCCCGAGACCGGTGGCCGCCAGCGCGTCCTGCACGAACTGCTGGCCGCCCTCGAGCACATAGAGCCCGACGAAGATCGTCGCGCCGAACATGATCCAGATCACCATGGCGCTGGCCTTGAGCGTGGTCAGCGAGGCCTCGCGGATGGTCTGCCAGTCGAGCTTGCGGTGGATCGCGGCGACGATGAAGGCGCCGAAAGTGCCGATGCCCGCGGCCTCGACCGGGGTGGCGACGCCCGAGAAGATCACCCCCAGCACGATCACGATCAGCGCGATGGGCGCCGACATGTTGCCCAGCAGCCGGATCTTCTGCCGGGTCGGGATGCGCTCCTCGATGGGGATCGGCGGGCCGACCTGCGGGTTGATGTAGCTGCGCACCACCACGTAGACGATATACATCCCCGACAGGATCATCCCCGGGATCACCGCCCCGATGAACAGCTCGCCCACCGATTGCTCGGCGACCACCGCGTAGATGATCGCCAGGATCGAGGGCGGGATCAGGATGCCCAGCGTGCCGCCGGCCATGATCGAGCCCATGGCGATCTTCGGGTCGTAGCCGCGCTCGAGCATGGCCGGAAGCGCGATGATGCCCATGGTCACCACCGCCGCCCCGATCACGCCGACCATGGCCGCGAGCACCGTCGAGGCCAGGATCGTCGCCGCCGCGAGGCCGCCCTTCACGCCGCCGAGGACCTTGTAGATCACGTCGAACATGTCGTTGATGATCCCCGCCCTCTCGAGCATGGCGGCCATGAAGATGAACAAGGGGATCGCCGAGAGCTGGTAGTTCGTCATCAGCGGGAAGATCCGCGAGGGCACGATATTCAGCGCCCGCTCGTCGCCCAGCACGAACAGGAAGACGCAGGCCAGGCCGCCGGTGACGAAGGCCAGGGGCAGCCCCGCCATCAGCAGCGCCAGGAGCGAGCCGAACATGATCAGGGTGAGCCACCCGATTCCGATCTCAATTCCCATGGATCAGGCCTCCCCGCGCACGAGGGTGCGGACGTCTTTGGACAGTTTCGACACGCCCTGGAGCACCAGGAGCACGGCGCCGACCACCATCACCCATTTCATGGGCCACAAGGGCACCTCCCATTCGTTGAAGGAAATCTCGCCCCAGCGGATGTTGGGGTCGGTCCATTGCGACAGCGACCACCCCGAGAGCATCTCGGTCGTGGCGATCTCGCCGCGCGCCCAGCTGCTGATCAGCCCGTTGCCCGAGGGCACGGCGATGGCGTCCATCGCGAAGATGTAGCTGGTCGCCAAGAGCGTGCCGGCGAAGATGAAGAAGAAGATCGAGGTCAGAAGGTCGACCACCGCCTTCCGCCGGGTCGAAAGCTCGGCGTAGAAGATGTCCACCCGGACGTGCTGTTCGGTCAGCATCGCGTAGGAGCCCGCGATGAGATACTGCATGCCGAACATCAGATACATCGCCTCATGCGCCCAGTTGGTCGGCGCGTTGAAGACGTAGCGCGAGATCACCTCGAAGTAGTAGACGAAGACCGCGATCACCGCCCAGTAGGCGGTGAACTCGCCGGCATAGAGGCACAGCCGGTCGATCCAGTTCGAGGCATAGCGCGCGTCGTCCTCCATGACGCCGATGCCGGCCTCCTGCAGCTTGCGGTCGTTCTCGGTCAGGGTGTCGTCGGGCAGCTGCGCATTGGCCTTGGAGACCAGGCGCGGCAGCAGCAGCGCATCGAGCAGGATCAAGGCCAGGAGCAGGTAGAAGGCGTAATCCGCCACCTGGTTCCAGAACAGCCGGTCGCCGCGCGCGGCGCTCAGCGGCGCCTCGAGCTCGGTCAACGCAACGCGGGCCTCGTCGATCCGGGCCTGGCCCTGTTCGATGGTCCGCTCGGCGCGTTCGACCCGGCGCTCGGCGGCGCGTTTTTGGAAGGAGCCCTCCTCGGCGGCCTCGAAATCCGCCCGGTAGCCCGCGATCTCCGAGCGCGCCTCGGAGACCCGCTCTTCCTCGCGCTCGAGCGTGCGCAGCGCGACGCGCTCCTCGTTGGCGTAGTTCGAAACCTCGGTGCGCGCCTCCTGGCCCTGGCCGTTGGCGAAGAGGATCGCCAGGAAGATCGGCAGGAAGATGAAGCCCAGGAGGTTCTTGAGGTAGAACCTGTGCAGCCCCAGCATCCCGCCGGTCACCAGGATCATGTAGCCCAGCGGCAGCGAATAGGTCTTGCGTTGGACCTTGGGGCGCCGCGCCAGCGACATGGCGATGAGCGGGAAGACGATCAGCCCCACCCAGTAAAGCCAGTGTGGCAGCGTGAAACTCAGATCGGGCATGGAATGTCCCTTGTTGTTGTCGCGCGATCGCCCCTCGGACACGGGGCATCCGCCCGGCGCGGGGCAACGCGCCGGGCGGCTCTCTGGGGGCGGCCGGGCCGCGCCCGGCTCAGAGGTCCAGCGTCAGACCGTCGGTCAGCGCCGGGTCGACATAGCCGAGCGAACCGGACTGCATGTAGTCGAGCTGGATCTTGAAGACCCGCGCCGCGTTCGGATCGCGGTTGGCATAGTCGAACCAGATCGGCACGGCGACCTCGGTCATCAGCGCCACGTCGTCCTGGCTGAGGCGGGTGACCTCGGTGCCGTCGGCCTCGAACTTCTCCCAGGCTTCCTGGTCGGCCTTCTGGATCGCCGCGTGGTGCATGTCGGAATAGACGTGGGTCTCCATCTCGACGAACTGCTGCATCTCGGGCGAGAGCGCGTTCCAGGCGTCCATGCCGACCGTGATGTCCATGAGGTCGACCGGCTGATAGAGCGACATGAAGCCCGGCGGGCCCATGACGATGTAGTCGGTCACCTGGCTGAAGCCGAGCGCGTAGTTCACCGCCGGGCCCACGTAGTCGGCCACGTCGATGGTGCCCTTCTCCAGCGCCGGGAAGATCTCCGAGCCCGGCAGAACCGTGGTCTCGGCCCCGATCTCGGTGAAGACTTCCGCCACCATGCCGCCCGGCAGGCGCATCTTGCGGCCGGCGAAATCGTCGATCGAGCGGATCGGCACCTTGGAGTGGATGATGTTCGGCCCGTGGTGCACGGGGCCCACGAACATCATGTTCTGCTCGGCAAAAAGCTCGCGCGCGATCTCGAGCCCGCCGAGGCCGTAGTAGAAGACGTCCCATTCGTGCGGGTTGCGCAGACCCAGCGGATAGGAGGTCAGGAAGGTGGCCGCCGGCACGATGCCCTGGCCGTAGATGGTGAAGGGGTTGATCGCGTCAAGCACGCCGTTCTTCACCGCGTCGTAAAGCTGGAAGTCGCCCACGACGTCATTGGCGCCGAAGGGCTGGAAGGCCAGCTCGCCGCCGGACTTCTCCTGGATCGTGGCGCACCAGTCCTTGAAGATCTGCAGGCCGGCCCCGCCGGGCCAGGAGGTCTGGATCTTCCAGGTGGTGCCATGCGACGCGGCTGACGCGACATGCGGCGCGGCAAGCGTCGCCGCCCCCGCCCCTGCAATCGTGCGCAGCGCGGAGCGCCGTGTTGTGATGGTCTTCATGATGTCCTCCCAAGATATTCTTGCTTTTGGGAGGAGAAGGGACATGCGTCACGCGCGCCGCTCAGGCGCGGCGCGGGCCCGCAGGAACCATCGACCGTGTGGTCGGGCTGCGACCCTCCTCCCGCAGCCAAGGCTAGGGGTTGCGACAGTCGCGGCAAGGAATTTCGTAGCTGCGGCGCGGCGTTACCGCTCTCAATCGGGGGCCTTTGGCGGGGGGATTTGGGTTCCAGTTGGGGAAGGTTGGCGGGGTGGATTTTGCCGTGCGCCGGACCGAGTGGCGAAGCGCGTCACCCGGCCGATTGCCCTCGGCGCCCTGCCCTCGCACGCCGCCCGGCGCGGGCCTCAGCCCTGCTCCGAGAGCTGCCGCGCAAGCGCCAGGTCGCCCGCGATCTCGGCCTCGGCGCGGGCCTGGGCGTCGCGCTCACGCAGCCGCAGCACGTAGGAGGGATGCCAGGTCACCAGAAGCTCGGTGCCGTCGGCCAGCGTCTCGACCCGGCCACGCCGCCGCGACAGCGCCCCGCCCTGCCCGGTCAGCGACTCGGCGGCGGTTGCGCCCATGGCCAGCACCACCCTGGGGCGCGCCAGCTGGCGTTCGAGGTCGAGCCACCAGCGGCAGGCCTCGACCTCGCCCGCATCCGGGCGCTGGTGGATGCGCCGCCGCCCGCGCGGGGTGAACTTGAAGTGTTTGACCGCATTGGTGACGAAGGCCGCCGAGCGCTCCACCCCGGCGCGCGCCAGGGTCCGGTCGAAAACCTCGCCGGCGGGACCCACGAAGGGCCGCCCGGCGAGGTCCTCGCGGTCGCCGGGCTGTTCGCCCACGATCATCAGGGGCGCGCCGACCGGCCCTTCTCCGGGCACCGCCTGGGTGGCGTGACGGCAAAGCCCGCAGCGGGTGCAGGCGCCGACCTCCTGCGCGAGCGTCGCCACCGGCCCCTCGGGCGCGGGCTTGGCCAGCACCCGGGCGGCATGGTCCCGCAGCGCCAGCGCGCGGCGGTCGGGCGCGGCGGCAGGCGCGGCCTCGGCCATGGCGCGCACCCGCGCCTCGGCCCCGGCGACAAGCCCCGGGATCAGCTCGGCCTCGGGCAGGTTCTTCCAGTATTTCTTGGGCATTTCCGCGCACATGGCCTTCACCATGAGCCGCGCGGGATTGAAGATAGAGGCGTAGTAGGTGCGCCAGAGATCCTCGGTCGCATCCTCGGGCGGCGGGCGGGTCTCGCCGGTCTCCTCGAAGCTGAGCCGCCCATTTTCGAAACGCGCGGTCAGATGCGGGGTCGCGATGACCCAATCCATGTCGCCGAAGCGCTTGGCGAAGAAGGGCGCGCCGCGTTCGAGGCAGGGATGCTCGGGCTCGAACCAGGCGGCGAAGGCGCGGCGCGGGCCGCGGGCGGGCAGTTCGCGGAAGCGCACGAAGGCGTGCATCTTGTGCACGTCGCGGCCGACGGATTTCGCCGCCTCCAGCGCCCAGCGCACGTCGCGGTCCGAGCGGTCGCCCCAAGCCGCGCGGCCCGCCGAGAGCGCCAGCACCAGCCGGTAGGCACGGGCGAAACGTTCGGGGTCGGAATGGCAGAGCGCCGACTCGATGGTAGCGATGGCGGCCTTGGGCAGGCGCAACTCGCGCGGCGGGACGGACGGAGGGGTGGCCGTGGCGGAGCGTGCCCGAGACGCGCCGTCACCGGCCGCAAACAGGCCGTCGCTCACCCCGGCGACCGGCGCGTCACCGGCTCCCGCACCCCCATCACCCCCCGCATCCGCGAACAGGTCGGGCGCCGCCTCGCCCACCGACCAGACCAGGTCCTCGGGCGCGACACCGGCCCGCGCGAGCGCCCGCGCCTCGCGGCGCCAGGCGGCCACCGTGCCGACCCGCGGCAGAACCACCCGCCGCATCAGATCAGCGACAGCTGCTCGGGCGGCGGGGCGAAGCGGGCGCGCAGGTGCTCGGCCTCGAGCAGACCGCGCGGGCTCCAGCCGGCGCAGGTGATGAAGGGCTGCGCCTTCTTCATCACCGCGCCCATGGCCTTGAGGTGTTCGTAGCGCACCTGCCCCCGCCGCCGGGCCGAAAGCACCCGCCCCACGGTCTTGGTGCCGAAGCCCGGCACCCGCAGCAGCTCTTCGCGGCTGGCGCGGTTCACGTCGACCGGGAAGTGCTCGCGATGGGCCAGCGCCCAGGCGGTCTTGGGGTCGATGTCGAGATCGAGCATCCCCGAGGCGCCGCCGATCTCCTCGACCCCGAAGTCGTAGAAGCGCAGGAGCCAGTCGGCCTGGTAGAGCCGGTGTTCGCGCAAGAGCGGCGCGGGCTTCAGGGGCAGCGCCTTGGCCGGGTCGGGGATCGGCGAGAAGGCCGAGTAATAGACCCGGCTGAGCCCGTAGCTTGCATAAAGATCCGAGCTTTGCGTCAGGATCGTCCGGTCGTTGGCCGCATCCGCCCCGACGATGACCTGCGTCGACTGGCCGGCGGGCGCGAAACGCGCGGGCCGCTTGCCGCGCCAGCTGCGCCCGCTGCGGCTGTCCTCGCGCTTCATGCGCACATCGGCCATGGAGCGCTTGATGCCGCCCGCGTCCTTTTCCGGTGCGAGATCCTTGAGCGCGGTCTCGGTCGGCATCTCGATGTTGATCGACAGCCGGTCGGCGTAGCGCCCGGCCGCCTCGACCAGCTCGGGGCTGGCGTCGGGAATGGTCTTGAGGTGGATGTAGCCGCGGAAGCCCTCCTCTTCGCGCAGCTTGCGGGCGATGCGCACCATGTCGGCCATGGTGTCGTCGGGCGAGCGGATGATGCCCGAGGACAGGAACAGCCCCTCGATGTAGTTGCGGCGGTAGAACTCCACCGTCAGATGCACGACCTCCTCGACCGAGAAGCGCGCGCGCTCCACCCGGCTCGAGGCGCGGTTGATGCAATAGGCGCAATCGTAGATGCAGAAGTTCGTCATCAGGATCTTCAGGAGCGAGATGCAGCGCCCGTCCGGGGCATAGGCGTGGCAGATGCCCGAGCCGCCCGAGGAGCCGAGCCCGCCGCCGTCGCGGCTGTCGCGCCGCTCGCCCCCCGATGACGCGCAGGAGGCATCGTATTTCGCCGCATCGGAGAGGATCGCGAGTTTTTCGGAAAGTGACCGCTGTGCCATGCGTTCACTTTATGTTCCCCCTCGCGGGCAAAGCAAGCGCCCAAGCGATCACGGCTGCGTTTCAGCGCCCGGATGCGGCGTCAGGTCGCGACCCGGGCACGGTTCAGCGCCAGATCGGCGATGCGGTGGAAGCGGCCCAGCCCGTCCTCGCCCAGAAGCGTCACCGCGCCCATGGTGGCGGGCGCGCCGAGAACCGGGGCGAAATGCGCCTTCGCGCGGGTCTCGATGCCCTCGGGGCCGCGCGCGCCGGAGAGGGTCAGATGCGGGCGGAACTCCTCCATCACGTAAGGATAGCCCCAGGTCGTCAGGTTGGCCTCCTGCGCAGGGCTGAGCCCCCGGCCCCGGCGGCGGGCCAGTTCCTCGGCGGCGGGCAGCGCGCGGAAGGGATCGAGCCCGCGGACGAGCGTGGCGGCGAGATCCGAGATGCCCTCGGTCCGGCTGGGCTGCAGGGTCCAGATCCGGCCCAACTGGCGCAGTTCGAGCGTGCCGAGGTCGACCGTCTCGGCAGCCCCGGCCAGGCTTTCGAGCCGCGCCAGAAGTGCGACCTCATCCTCATCCGGCGCCAGGTGGAACGGCGGCTTCAGCGTCGCGTGGAAGCCGTAGCGCTTGGGTCCCGGAGCCTTGATCTGCGGCGGGTCGATACGGCGCGCGTGGCGCGCGTCCCAGCCGAGCCAGCTTGCGCCCAGCTCGCCCAGTTGTCCGTCCGGCAGCCAGTAGACGGCATAGCGTTGCCAGCCCGAAGAGGTCATTGCGCACTCCCATGCTGCGTGGCCCCTGCCGGATCGCTCCCGGGGGATTCGCGCGGAAAGCCTAGCACAGCCCCGCTTGGGCGCGGAGCCATGCGCCCCTCATAACGTCTGCCGTCGAACCTGCAACTGGCGCCGCAGGAAGGCGGCGATGAAGAAGATGGTGAGGATCAGCACGATCGTCGGCGCCGGCGCGGAGTCTATGAAGAACGAGGCGTAAACCCCTGCCACCATGGAAAAGATATTGACCGCCACCGCGACCAGCAGCATCCGCCGGAAGGTCCGCGCGACCAGGAAGGCGATGGCGCCCGGCGCGATCAGAAGCCCGATCGCCAGGATCAGCCCGGCCGCCGACAGCGTGGCCACGATGCTCAAGGAAAGGGCAGCCAGGAGACCGTAGTGCAGAAGCCCCACGCGCAGCCCGCTGGCCCGCGCCTGCGCCGGGTCGAAGCTTTGCAGAAGCAGGTCCTTCCACTGCAGCCCGATCAGCGCCGCGATGCCAGCCGAGATCGCCCCCGCGGTCCAGAGCTCGCGGGTCTCGACCCCCAGCATGTTGCCGAAGAGCACGTGATCAAGGTGCATATTGGTCTCGACCGAGACGTAGAGCACGATCCCGAGCCCGAACATGCCCGAGAAGACGACGCCCATGACGGTGTCCTCCTTCACCCGGCTGTTGCCCGAGAGATAGCCCGTCGCCAGCGCGCAGATCATGCCGGCCACGAAGGCCCCGAGGATCAGCGGCAGCCCGAAGATATAGGCCAGCACGATGCCCGGCAGGACCGCGTGGCTCACCGCGTCGCCCATCAGCGCCCAGCCCTTGAGCACCAGGAAGCAGGACAACATCGCCGTGGGCACCGCCACGATCACCCCGATCAGGAAGGCGTTCTGCATGAAGGGGAACTGGAAGGGCAGAAGGGCCGTCTCGATCATGCCTCGACCTCCTTCAGGGCCGCGCGGGCCTTGGCGCGGGCGGCGAGCCGCCCGTGTTTCGGGGCGAAGACGAAGACCAGAAGGAAGATCAGCGTCTGCAGGGTGACGATGATCCCGCCGGTCGCGCCATCGAGGAAATAGCTGATGTAGGCGCCGAAGAAGCTGGTGCCCGCGCCGATCACCACCGAGGTCGCGATGAGCCGCGGGAAGCGGTCGCAAAGCAGGTAGGCCGTGGCCCCGGGCGTCACCACCATGGCGATCACCAGGAAGGCGCCGACGGTCTGCATCGCCGCCACCACCGAGGCCGAGAGCAGCACGAAGAACACCCCCTTCAGAACCCCGGTGTTGAGCCCGATGGTGCGGGCGTGGGTCTCGTCGAAGAAGGTGACCATGAGGTCCTTCCAGAGGACCAGCAGCACCGCCAGAGACACCAGCCCGATGATCGCGAGCTGCAGCGTGTCGCCCGGCGTGATCGCCAGGATGTTGCCCATGGTGATGGTCTGCACCGAGATCGACATCGGGTTGATCGAGACCAGGAACAGCCCGAGCCCGAAGAAGGAGGTGAAGATCAGCCCGATGATCACATCGACCTTCAGCCCCGAACGGTCCGAGAGGAACAGCATGGCCGCCGCCGCGAGCCCGCCGGCGATGAAGGCGCCCAGCGCGAAGGGCAGCCCAAGCATGTAGGCGCCCGCGACGCCCGGGACGACCGAATGCGAAAGCGCGTCGCCGATCAGCGACCAGCCCTTGAGCATCAGGAAGGAGGACAGGAAGGCGCAGACCGCGCCCACGAGGGCCGAGACCCACATGGCGTTGGTCATATAACCGTAGGTGAAGGGCTCATACAGCGTCGCGATCATTCCCGCGGCTCCCGGGTCCGGGTCTTGTCGCCGTATTGCACCAGCGGGCGTTCGTCGTCGGTGAAGATGGTGACGCTGCGGGCGTCCTCGTCCTCGTGCAGGGTCTCGCCGCCGAGGGTGAAGTGCCGCAGCACGCCGCCGAAGGCCGCCTCGAGGTTCTTGCGGGTGAAGACCTTCTCCGTCGGCCCGTGCGCCAGGACCGTGCCCTTGACCAGAACCGTGCGGTCGCAGAACTCCGGCACCGACCCGAGGTTGTGGGTGGAGACCAGCATGACCCGGCCTTCCTCCTTCAGCGCGCGCAGGAGCGCCACGATCTGCTCCTCGGTCTTCACGTCGACGCCGGTGAAGGGCTCGTCGAGCAGGATCACCTGCCCTTCCTGCGCCAGCGCGCGTGCCAGGAAGACGCGCTTGCGCTGCCCGCCCGAGAGCTCGCCGATCTGGCGGTGGCGCAGGTCGGTCAGGTTGACCCGCTGCAGCGCCGCCTCGACCGCCGCGTGATCGGCCGGGCGCGGGCGGCGCAGGATGCCCATGTGCCCGTAGCGGCCCATCATCACCACGTCCTCGACCAGCACCGGGAAGGACCAGTCGACCTCCTCGGCCTGGGGGACATAGGCCACGAGGTTGCGCTTCAGCGCCGCGCGCACCCCCATGCCGAGGATGCGGATCTTGCCGCGTGCCGCCGGCACGAAGCCCATGATCGCCTTGAACAGCGTGGATTTTCCCGCGCCGTTCACGCCGACAAGCGCGGTGACGGTGCCGCGCGGGATGGTGAAACTCGCATCCGTCAGCGCGGTATGGCCGTTGCGGTAGGTGACGGTCACATGCGCTACGTCGATCCCTTCCGCCAGCTCTGGCGGGCGGGTCTCGGTGATCGCCTGGTCGTCGCGCATGGGGGCCCTTTCCTTGGTCCAGAACAGAAATAAAGCCCGCCGGTCATCCGGCGAGCCCTCTTTGGCTCAGTCGCCCGCGCCGGTCAGCCCTTCGACCACCGTGCGCGAGGTCACCTCGAGCAGGTCGAGGTAGGTGGGCACCGGCCCGTCGGGGTCCGACAGCGAGTCCACGTAGAGGACGCCGCCGAAATCCGCCCCGGTCTCGCGCGCCACCTGTTCGGCGGGCCGGGTGCTGACGGTGCTTTCGCAGAAGACCACCGGGATGTCGTGCTCGCGGACCCCGTCGATCACCGCGCGGACCTGCTGGGGCGTGCCCACCTGGTCGGCGTTCATCGGCCAGAGGTAAAGCTCCTTCAGGCCAAAGTCTCGGGCGAGGTAGCTGAAGGCGCCCTCGCAGGTGACCAGCCAGCGGTCGTCCTCGGGGACCTCCTCCAGTGCCTCCCGGAGCGGCCCGATGGTGTCGCGCAGCTCGTCCTTGTAGGCGGCGGCATTGGCGGCATAGGTCTCGGCGTTCTCGGGGTCGGCCTCGGAGAGCGCCTCCTCGATATTGTCGATGTAGATCAGCGCGTTCTCGAGCCCCATCCAGGCGTGCGGATTGGGCGCGCCCTCGTAGGCGCCGCTCTGGATCGAGATCGGATCGATGCCTTCGGAGACGGTGACCGAGGGCACGTCGCCCAGGTTGGTCAGGAACTGCTCGAACCACAATTCGAGGTTCATCCCGTTCCAGAGGATCAGGTCCCCGTCCGAGGCGCGCACGATGTCCCCCGGCGTCGGCTCGTAGCCGTGGATCTCGGCGCCGGGCTTGGTCACCGAGACCACCTCGGCAGCATCGCCGGCGACATTTCCGGCCATGTCGGCGATCACCGTGAAGGTCGTGACCACCTTGAGTTTGTCCTGCGCCTGGGCCCCGCCCGCAAGGGTCGCCGCGAGAGCGGTGGCCAGCCAGAGGGATCTCTTCGTCATCGCACTGCCTTTCCTGCTTGCTTGCCCCTCTCTAGATGCAAATAATTCGCAATGTCAAACTTTTTGCGAGTGGTTTGCAAAAAAACTTGAGCCCGGTCGCGGCATGCTTCATGGTTCGGCCATGGCCTCGGATTTCTACAGCAGTGAAGGCGATGCGATCCTGCGCGAAGCGGGCTTGCGGGTGACCCGGCAGCGGCGCGCCATCGTGCGCGTGCTCTTCGAGGCCGAGGACCACCCGGACGCCGAACAGGTGCTCGGACGCGCGCGCGACAAGGACGCCAGCGTCAGCCAGGCGACCGCCTACCGCACGCTCGCGGCGCTGGCCGACAAGGGGCATCTGCACCGCCATACTTTCGACGGCGGGGTGACCCGCTACGAGCTGGCCAGCCGCCCGCACCACGACCACATGATCGACGTGGAGACCGGCGAGGTCATGGAGTTCGTCTCGGAAGAGATCGAGCAGCTGCAGAAGAAGATCGCGGCGGAACACGGCTACGACATCGTCGCGCACCGGCTGGAGCTTTACTGCAAGCGGCGTCGGCGCTGAGGCGCGGGGTGTGCCGCTAGGCGCGCGCCTTGTCGGATGCGGGCGCTGAGGCCCGGTTGCCTAGGGCCGCGGGCGGGCATCTTCGGAGATAGAGAAACCGAGAAACGCCCGCCGTCGCGCATCGCGACGGGCGCAGGCTGTCACCAAATCACAGCAAACCGGTTCACGGGGCGCGGTCCACGCCCCCTTCCCGCCCGCCCAAGCGGGCGCGCCAAGCGCCCTAGTTCGCAAGCGTCCGGTCGATGGCCCGGGCGAGCTTGCCGACCAGCTCGTCGATCTGCGCCTCGGAGATGATGAAGGGCGGCGCCAAGAGGATGTGATCCCCGTGCCGCCCGTCGATCGTGCCGCCCGCGGGATAACAGATCAGCCCCTCGTCCAGCGCCGCCGCCTTGATCTTGGCGTTGACCTTGCGCGCCGGGTCGAAGGGCGCCTTGGTGCCCCGGTCGGCGACCAGCTCGATGCCGCGGAAGAGCCCCCGGCCCCGGATGTCGCCCACGTGCGGGTGCTGGCCGAACTGCGCCTCGAGTGCGGCGACCAGCTGCTCGCCGCGCGCGCGCACCTGCGGCAGGAGGTTGCGGTCGAGGATCGCGCTCAGGACCGCGCGGCCTGCCGCGGCGGCCAGCGGGTGGCCGTGGTAGGTATGGCCGTGCTGGAAGGAGCCCGACCCCTGGGCGATGGCGTCGTGCACATGCGCGCCGCAGAGCATCGCGCCGATCGGCATGTAGCCGGCGCCCAGACCCTTGGCGATGGTCACGATGTCGGGGGCCACCCCGTCCTGTTCGCAGGCGAAGAGCGTGCCGGTCCGGCCCATGCCGCACATCACCTCGTCGAGGATCAGGAGCACGCCGTGGCGGTCGCAGATCTCGCGGATGCGCTTGAAATAGCCCGGCGCGGCGGGCACCGCGCCCGCGGTGGCGCCCACGACCGGCTCGGCGATGAAGGCCATGACGCTCTCGGGGCCGAGGCGCTGGATTTCCTCTTCCAGCTCGTCGGCGGCGCGGCGGCCGTAGGCCTCGAGGCTCTCGTCCTCGGCGCGGTGGCGGTATTCGTAGCAGGGCGCGATATGCGTGGTCTCGACCAGGAGCGGCGCGTATTTCTCGCGCCGCCAGGCGTTGCCGCCGGCGGCCAGCGCGCCCAGCGTGTTGCCGTGGTAGCTTTGCCGCCGGGCGATGACCCGGTGCCGCCCGCTTTCGCCGCGTTCGAGGTAATACTGCCGGGCGAGCTTGATCGCCGCTTCCACCGCCTCGGAGCCGCCCGAGAGCAGGTAGACCTTATCGACCCCCTCGGGCGCATTGGCGGCCAGGAGGTCGGCGAGCCCCTCGGCGGGCTCGGAGGTGAAAAAGCCGGTATGCGCGAAGGCCAGCCGGTCGAGCTGTTCGTGGATCGCCGCGCGCACGTCCGGGTCGGAGTGCCCGAGGCAGGAGACCGCCGCCCCGCCCGAGCCGTCGAGATAGGCGCGGCCCTGGCTGTCATAGAGATAGCAGCCCTCGCCGCGCTCGGCGGTGGCCAGCGGGGCCGAGGAGCGGCCGAAGACATGCCCGCCCATGGCTCAGTGATCCCTGACGACGTAGACCGAGCGCTTGGCGTGGCGCACCACCCGCGCGGTGTTGGGGCCGAGCAGGTAGTCTGCCACGTCCGGCGTCTGCGCCGCCATGACCACCACGTCGACATCCAGCCGCTCGGAGGCGCGCAGGATCTCGTCGTAGACCCTTCCATGGGTCACATGCGGATGCACCTCGATCCGGCCGGGCACATTGTCGTTGACCCAGCTCGTGAGCTTCTCGCCCACCTCGTGCAGGGCGCGCTTCTCGAACTCCTGGTCGAAGAAGCTGCCGACCACCGACATCCCGAAGTCGGGGATCACGGTCAGCACGTGCAGGGTCATGTTGGCGCCGCCAAGCTCGATGGCGGCGGGCAGCGCCTTGGCCCAGCTGGGCTGGGACGACAGGTCGATCGGCAGGAGGACGGATTTCGGCATGGTCGTTTCCTCAGAAGGCCGGCTTGGTCTGGCGGCGGCGCTGCAGCAGGATCACCAGACCCAGAAGCAGAAGCGCCGGTATGTAGAAGATCTGCGCCGGAAGCCGGTCCTGCGGGACCTGCACCTCGGCCAGCCGCACCGGGTCCTCGGCGTAGAAGTCGAAGTCCGAGAGCTTCTCGGCGGTGGCGGTGCCGAACATCGGCTCGTCAAGCCGCACGGTGTCGCCTTCCGGGAAGAGCATCAGCCCGGAGTTGTCGATGCGCTCCTGGGCGGTCGCGCCCTCGGCGTTCATCACCAGCGTGGTCTCGGCGGTCTCGCCGGTGTTGAAGTCCGGCCCCTCGACGCGCAGGCGGATGCGGGTGCCCTCGTCAAGCTCGCCCAGCGTCTGCTCGAACTGCGCCGGCGGCACCTCGCGGAAGGGGCTCTGCACCATGTCGAGCCAGACGTTCGGCACGAAGAGCGTGAAGGCCACCAGAAGCAGCGCCGCGCTTTCGTAGATCCGCGAGCGCGCCAGGAAGTAGCCCTGGGTCGCCGCGGCGAAGAGCAGCATGGCGAAGGTCGCGGTCACGAAGACGAAGACCGCCTGCAGGATGCCCGCCGTCGTCCCGAGGTCGACCCCGTAGAGGATCAGCGTCGGGTTGAAGATGAAGAGGAAGGGCAGCGCCACGGTCCGCAAGCTGTAGAAAAAGGCGGTGAAGCCGGTGCGGATCGGATCCCCGCCCGAGACCGCCGCGGCGGCAAAGGAAGCGAGGCCCACGGGCGGCGTCACATCGGCCATGATGCCGAAATAGAAGACGAAGAGATGCGCCGCGATCAGCGGCACGATCAGCCCTTCCTGCGCGCCGAGCGACACCACCACCGAGGCCATGAGCGAGGAGACCACGATGTAGTTCGCCGTGGTCGGCAGCCCCATCCCGAGGATCAGCGAGAAGAGCCCCACGAGGATCAGCATCACGATCAGGATGCCGCCCGAGAGCTGCTCGACCAGGCCCGCAAGCTCGGTGCCGATCGGGGTCTTGGTCACGGTGGCCACGATGATGCCCGCCGCCGCCGTGGCGACGCCGATGCCGATCATGTTGCGCGCGCCCGCGATCAGACCGTCGCGCAGGTCGGTGAAGCCGTTCTTCATCTCGCTTGCCACCTCGCCGCCGAGGCCGCGGAACAGCGCCTTGAGCGGGCGCTGGGTGACGATGATGAAAAGCATCAAGGACGTGGCGTAGAAGGCTGATTTCGCGGGACTTTGCCGCTCGACCATCAGGAACCAGACAAGCACCAGGATGGGCAGGACGTAGTGCAGCCCGGTGGCATAGACCTCGCCCACGGTGGGCAGCTTGATGTTGGGATCATTGGGGTCGTCCTCCTCGAGGTCGGGGCGCTTGGCCGCGACCGACAGGAGGCCCAGGTAGACCAGCCCGAGAAGCGCCATCATCACCACGCCGGTCAGATCGCCGAGGCCCGCGCGCAGCGCGCCGACCAGGTAGATCAGCGCGGTGAAGCCCGCGCCGGCGATGGCGAAACCGATGAAGAACTTCACGATCATGCCGAGGAAGCTCTTGCTCTCGCCCAGCGCCGGCATGTCCTTCTTCAGCGCCTCGAGGTGCACGATGTAGACCAGCGCGATGTAGGAAATCACCGCCGGGATGAAGGCGTGCTTGATCACCTCGATGTAGGAGATGCCGATGAACTCGACCATGAGGAAGGCCGCGGCGCCCATGACCGGCGGCATGATCTGGCCGTTGACCGAGGAGGCGACCTCGACCGAGCCGGCCTGTTCGTTGGAAAAGCCCACCCGCTTCATCAGCGGGATGGTGAAGGTGCCGGTGGTCACCACGTTGGCGATCGAGGAGCCCGAGATCAGGCCGGTCATGGCCGAGCCGACCACCGCCGCCTTGGCCGGGCCGCCGCGCAGGTGGCCGAGGCCCGCGAAGGCGAGCTTGATGAAGTAGTTGCCCGCGCCCGCCTTATCGAGCAGCGAGCCGAAGAGCACGAAGAGGAAGACGAAGGCCGTGGAGACGCCCAGCGGGATGCCGAAGACCCCCGCGGTGTCGAGCCACTGCGCGTTGATAAGCGCGGTGAAGCTCAGGCCCTCGTGTTCGATAAGCTCGGGGATCAGCCAGCCGGTGCCCATGTATGCATACAGCAGGAAGAGCGAGCCGACGATGGTCAGCGCCGGGCCCAGCGCCCGGCGCGAAGCCTCGAGCAGGATCAACAGGCCCGCGGCCCCGATGACCACCTGCGTCGGCGTCGGCAGGCCCGAGCGCGCGGTCATCGCCAGGTGATCGGAGAAGAGGAAGATGTAGAAAGCGCAGAAGCCCCCGCCGAGCGCCAGGATCCAGTCGACCACCGGGATGTGGCCGCGGGGCGAGCTCTTGAAGGCGGGATAGGCCAGGAAGGCCAGGACGATGGCGAAGGTCAGGTGGATCGGCCGGGTCTCGGAGGAGTTCAGCACCGGCACGTATTGCGCGAACCAGAGCTGCGGCTGCGCGATCCAGAGCTGGAACAGCGACCAGGCCAGCGCCAGGCCGGCGATCAGCTTGGCGAGATTGGGGTTGGTCGGCGCCCGGGCGCCGCTGTCGGTGCTGGCGACAAGATCCTGAAGTTCCTCGTCGCTGAACTGGCGGCCTTCACCCTTCGGATTGTCCGACATGCGCGTTCCCTCGTCCCATCGGCCCAGAAGGTCCGGGCCCGTCGCGGGCCCGGACCTGTCGGTCATTGTCGCGGGGCCCCCGCCTTTCGCGGCAGGGGCGCCCCGGTCCTTGTTATTCGATCAGACCGGCTTCGCGGAAATATTTCTCGGCGCCCGCGTGCAGCGGTGCGGAGAGACCGTCATTGGCCATTTCCTCGGGCACGAGGTTGGCGAAGGCCGGGTGCAGGCCCTTGAACTGGTCCATGTTCTCGAAGACCGCCTTGACGACCTCGTAGACCACTTCGTCGGCCACCTCGGCCGAGGTCACGAAGGTCGCGCCGACGCCGAAGGTCACGGTGTCCTCGTCGTTGCCGCGATACATGCCGCCGGGGATGGTGGCCTGGCGGTAGTAGGGGTTGGCCTCGATCAGCGACGCGGTGGCGTCGTTGTTCACCTCGACCAGCACGCTGTCGCAGGCGGTGGTCGCCTCCTGGATGGAGCCGGAGGGGTGGCCGACGGTGTAGACCATGGCGTCGATGTTGTTGTCGCAAAGCGCCTGGCTCTGTTCCGCCGCCTGCAGCTCGGAGGCCACGGCGAAGTCGTCCATCGACCAGCCCATCTCTTCCATCAGCACTTCCATGGTGCCGCGCTGGCCGGAGCCGGGGTTGCCGACGTTGACGCGCTTGCCCTCGAGGTCCTCGAAGCTCTCGATGCCGGCGTCGGCGCGGGCCACGACGGTGAAGGGCTCGGGGTGGACCGAGAATACCGCGCGCAGGTCTTCGAAGGCGCCCTGCTCTTCGAACTGCGAGGAGCCGTTGAAGGCGTGATACTGCCAGTCGGACTGCGCCACGCCGAACTCGAGCTCGCCGCCGCGGATGGCGTTGATGTTGTAGACCGAGCCGCCGGTCGACTCGACGCCGCAGCGGATGCCGTGCTCGGAGCGGCCGCGGTTCACCAGGCGGCAGATCGCGCCGCCAGTCGGGTAGTAGACGCCCGTGACGCCGCCGGTGCCGATGGAAATGAAGGTCTGGTCCTGCGCCGTGGCGGCGGTTGCGCCGATGGCGGTAGCGGCGGCCATGACGGCGCCGAACATAACTTTGGTCATGTCAATCTCCCTGTGCGTTCCGAGAATCGAAACTCGTATGGCTAAGGGAAACAATTCATTGCAATTGGTCAAGCCGACAATACAAATGTATCCCCAGACGCAGCCAGGGGATCGGAGGACGCGCTGACCGGCCAACCCGCCACATTGGACGACCTGCGCCGCGCCCTGCGGGCGGTGGCGGCCTCGGGTGCGCCCCGGGTCGCGGACCTCGCGCATTGGCTGTCGGACCAGCCCGAGGAGATCGCCTTCAACTCGGTCCGGGGGCTGGCCGACCGCTCGGGCGCCAATGCCAATACCGTTGTGCGGCTGGCCCATGCGCTGGGGTTTGGCGGCTACGACGCCTGCCGCTCGGCCTTTCAGGACGCGCTGCGACACGGCGGCGACATCTACGGGCGGCGCGCCGACAAGCTGCACGGCCGCCCCGGCCCCGCCGCCTTCGAGGCGCTGCGCGAGGCGGCGCATCGCAACCTCGCGACCGTCTTCAGCGACGAAACCCGCGAGGCGGTGGAACGGGCCGCCGAGCTGATGATCGGCGCGCGGCGCATCCATGTGATCGGCGTGCGGAGCTGTTTCGCCATCGCCGATTACCTGGTCTACACGCTGCGGATGGCGGTCGAGAACGTCGGCCCGCGCACCGGCGCGCCGGGCGACATCCGCGACCAGATCGCCGGCACCGGCCCCGAGGACGCGGTGCTGTCGATCACCTTTCCGCATTACTCGATCGAGACGGTGGCCGCCCACGAGCTGGCGCGCCAGCGCGGCGCCCGGACCATCGCGGTGACCGACGGGCCCGGAGCGCCGACGGCGCGCGGGGCGGATGTGCTGCTTTGTCCGGGCATGCACGGGCCGCAGCCCCTGCCGAGCATGATCGCCGCCTTTGCCCTGACCGAGGCGCTGACCGCGGCGATGATCCTGCGCTCCGAGGGCGCGCATCGAAACGTCGCGCGCTTCGAGCAGCGGCTGATGGAGGCCGGCGCCTATTGGCGCGGGTGAGTGGGGGCGGGTTCTCTCGAATGGTTGCAAGCGCGAGCTGATTGGGGCGCCCCTAGATGTCTCGGGCGACGGAATTGGCGTGAGCGTGGTCACATGGCTTCGAGGAAATGGATCGCCACCGGGGCGGAGACGTCGCTTAGGGGCAGCGCCCCGGTTGCGCCTCTTGTCATGACCGAAGACGGGGAGCCCCGGTCACGCGCCGCGCCGCCCTGCCCCGCTCAGTCCCCCGGCGCCCCCGGCGCCTCCGGAGCGGGCAGCACCGTGCCCTCGCAGGAGCCGAAGCCGATCCGATAGGGCCCCTCGCACCAGCCGCGCAGGGTCACGCTGTCGCCGTCCTGCAGGAAGCCGCGCTTCTCTCCATCCAGATCCAGCGGGTCGCGCCCGTTCCAGGTCATCTCGAGGAGCGAGCCGCAGCTTTCCGGGCTCTCGCCCGAGATCGTGCCCGAGCCCAGCAGGTCCCCCGGCCCCATGGCGCAGCCCGAAAGCGCGTGATGCGTCAGCTGCTGGGCGGCGGAATAATACATGCCGCGGTAGTTCGTCCGGCTGATGGTGACCGGCGTGCCGCCCGCGGGCGCCAGGTCGATTTCGAGGCGGATGTCGAAGTTGTTCGGCGTCGCCTCCTGCAGGTAAGGCAGCAGCTCGCGCTCGCGCGGCGGCGTCGGGCAGCGGAAGGGCTCCAGCGCGTCGCGCGTCACCACCCAGGGGCTGATCGAGGTGCCGAAGGCCTTGGCCTGGAACGGCCCGAGCGGCTGGTATTCCCAGACCTGGATGTCGCGCGCCGACCAGTCGTTCAAGAGCACGTAGCCGAAGATCATCTCGTAGGCCTCGGCGGTGCTGACCGGCTGGCCCATGGCATTGCCGGTGCCGACCAAAGCGCCGAGCTCCAGCTCGATGTCGAGCCGCGCCGAAGGACCGAGCCGGGGGGCGTCGTCCTCGGGGCCCTTGAGCTGACCCAGCGGGCGGCGGATCGCCGTGCCCGAGACCACCACCGTCGAGGCGCGCCCGTTGTAGCCGATGGGAATGTGCAGCCAGTTCGGCGTCAGCGCGTTCTCGGGGTCGCGGAACATGCTGCCGACATTGGTCGCATGCTCCTTCGAGGCGTAGAAATCGGTGTAGCTGCGCACGAAGACCGGCAGGTGCATCTGGGCCGCGGCCTGCGGCACCAGCGCCGCCTCGAGCGGCGCGCGCAGGCGTTCCTCGACGCCCGCCTCGAGCAGCCCCGCGATCTGCCGGCGGGTCTCGGTCCAGACCTCGGGGCCCAGCGCCATGAAGGGGTTCAGCACGCCCTGGTCGAAGACCGCCGTCTCGCCGCCCGGGCGCACCAGCCCCACCGCCTCGAGCGCGGTCAGATCGAGGATCGCCTCGCCGATGGCCACGCCGATCCGCACCGCCCCGTCGCCGGTCGAGAAGGCGCCGTAAGGCAGGTTCTGGATCGGAAAGTCGCAGGCCGGATCATTGGCGCTGTCGACCCAGGACCGGCGGGCGGGATCGTGGGTGTCGTCTTGGGCCATCTCTGTCCTCGCGGGGGTTGGGGATGTGGGGGGCTCAGGCGGGAGGTGTCGCGCGGCGGCGCCTGGTCCAAGGTCTCCGCCGCGCGCGGGCGTCTTGTCAACCGCCGGCCCGGGCCTCGCGCCAGACAATGAAGATGCCACTGGCGATGATCACCGCCGCGCCCGCGTAGGTGAAACCGTCCGGCACCTCGCGCCAGATCAGCCAGCCGAGCAGCGTCGCCCAGATCAGCGCGGTATAGTCGAAGGGCGCGACCACCACCGCCTCGGAGAGCCGGAAGGCCTGGGTCATCATGGTCATCCCCGCCGTGCCGAAAACCGCCACCCCGGCAAAGAGCCAGAGGTCGCCGGGCGCCACCGGCTGCCAGACGAACAGGCTTGCGATGCCGCTCAGCACCGCCCCCATGCCGACGAGGTAGAGCATCATCGTCCAGACGCTTTCGCGCGGATCGACCCAGCGGGCGCTGATCATCAGGACCGCGTAGACGAAGGCCGTGGCCAGCGGATAAAGCGAGGCCGGCTGGAAGGTGGCGCTGCCCGGGCGCACCACGATCAACACGCCGAGAAAGCCCACGAGCACCGCCGACCAGCGCTTCCAGCCGACCTCCTCGCCGAGAAACAGCGCCGAAAGCGCGGTGATGAAGACCGGCGCGGCGAAGATCAGCACTGTCGCCTCGGCCAGGCCCAGGTGCCGCAGCCCGGTGAAGAACAGATAGGCCGCGACCACCCAGAGGAGGCCGCGCACCAGATGCGCCCCCGGCCGGTGCGAGCGCAGCGCCGCCCGCCCGCCGAGGCCCAGCGCGATGCCCATGGCGATGGGCAGCGCGATGATGTTGCGCAGGAACAGGATCTGCACCGCCGAATAATCGGCGGTGAGGGTTTTTCCGAAGGCGTCGTTCACGCTCAGGCAGGCGACGCCGATGCACATGAGCGCGATGCCCCGCGCGGCGCTGGGGCGGGCCGCGGCCTGTGCCGCCGCGGCCTGCCGGGCGCCCGCCCGCGTCATTCCGCCGGCATGGCGCGGAACTCGCCCTGTTCGCGGGTCATCAGGCTGACCGCGACGATCGCCGCGAAGGCCGCGAGGAAGCCGGGGATGATCTCGTAGATGCCGGTCGCCGCCGCGAGGCCCGTCCAGATCCAGAGCATCACCACGCCCGCGCCGGTCACGAGCCCCGCGACCGCGCCCGCGCCGGTCATCCGCCGCCAGGTCAGCGAGAGGATCACCAGGGGACCGAAGGCCGCGCCGAAGCCCGCCCAGGCGTTGGCGACAAGGCCCAGCACCTGGCTCTCGGGGTCCGCCGCGATCAGCGCCGCGACGATGCCGACGGCGGCCACGGCCACCCGGCCCACGGTCACGATCTCGCCTTCGCTGGCCTCCTTGCGCAGGAAGAGCCGGTAGAAGTCCTCGGCCAGCGAGGAGGAGGAGACCAGGAGCTGGCTCGAGACCGTCGACATGATCGCCGCCAGGAGCGCGGCGAAGAGGAAGCCCGTCACCAGCGGGTGGAACAGCATCTCGGCCAGCACGATGAAGATGGTCTCGGAATCCTCGACCGCGATCTCGTTGCGCTCGATATAGGCGCGCCCGAGGATGCCGACGCCCACCGCGCCGATCAGCGACAGCCCCATCCAGGTCATCGCGATGTTGCGCGCGGTCGAGACCGCCGCCACCGATTTCACCGCCATGAAGCGCACGATGATATGCGGCTGGCCGAAGTAGCCGAGCCCCCAGGTCACCGCCGAAAGGAAGCCGATGAAGGTCAGCCCGCCGGTCAGCGACAGGAAGTTCGGATCGACCTCGGAAAGCGTCGCCGCCGCCTGGTCGGTGCCGCCGCCGTCACCGGCATACAGCACCACGAGCGGCATGATCACCAGCGCCAGCATCATGATGCAGCCCTGCACGAAGTCGGTCAGGCTCACCGCGAGGAAGCCGCCGACCACGGTGTAGACCAGCACGATCCCGAGCGTCAGCCAGACGCCGGTCAGATAGCCGCCGTCGAAGGCGCTCTGGAAGAGCTTGCCGCCGGCCACGAGGCCCGAGGCGGTGTAGACCGCGAAGAAGATCACGATGATCACCGCCGAGACGAGCCGGAGCGCCGTCGCCTGGGTCGGGAAGCGGTTGGCCAGGAAGGACGGGATGGTCAGCGCGTTGTCGTAGCGCTCGGTCTGTTCGCGCAGGCGCGGGGCGACGACGATCCAGTTGATCAGCGCGCCGACGAAAAGGCCGATGCCGATCCAGGCCTCGATGAGGCCGGTGGCGTAAAGCGCGCCGGGCAGGCCCAGGAGGAGCCAGCCGCTCATGTCGGAGGCGCCGGCCGACAGGGCCGCGACCGCGGGCGGCAGGTTGCGCCCGCCCAGAAGGTATTGTTCGGAATTGGAGGTGGACTTGCGATAGGCATAAAAGCCGATGCCCAGCATCAGCGCGAAATACGCGATGAGGCTGATCCAGACGCCGATTTGCATGAAATATCCCTTTCTTCGCTCCGTGCCTTGGGGACAGGGCGTCCCGGGGTCACAGGTAATCCGCGGACGCTAGCAGACATGGCCCGGGGGTAAACCCGCAGGCCGCTTGTGGCGGGCTTTGGCGTTGAAAAGACGGGGGAAACGGGGGCGCCGGGGTGTCGCCCCGGGGGAGCGTCCCGCCGCCACGGCTTGCGCATCCCGCCGCTTCGGCGAAAGCTGCGCGCGGGAGGAGCCATGAACTTACGACAGTTGGAATATTTCATCGCCATCGCCGAGGAGGGCTCGGTCTCGGCCGCCTCGCAGAAGCTGAACGTCGCGCAGCCCTCGCTGTCCCAGCAGATCAAGAAGCTCGAGGACAGCCTCGGCGTGCAGCTTCTCGAACGCTCCTCGCGGGGGGTGACGCTGACCGAGGCCGGGCTCCTGGCGCTCGACCGGGCCGAGCTGATCCTGCAGACGGTGGAGCGCGCGCGCTCGGACATCCGGCAGATGGGCTCGGACCCGGCGGGCGGGGTCAGCTTCGGGCTGCCCTCCTCGGTCTCCATGGTGCTCTCGGTGCCGCTCGCCGAGACCGTCCGCGCCGAGCTGCCGCTGGTGCGGCTGCGCGCGGTCGAGGCGATGTCGGGCTTCATCCAGACCTGGCTCGCCGACCAGGAGGTCGACCTGGGCATGCTCTACGACGTCTCGGGCGTGCGGCACCTGACCTATCGCGCCATCGTCTCGGAAGAGCTGCATTTCTTCTCGGCGCCCGATGCCTGGCCTTTCCGCAGCCGCGCGGGCGCGCCGGTGCCGATGGCGGATCTCGCCAAGGTCGACCTGGTGCTGCCCTCGAAGACCCATGGACTTCGGGCGCTGATCGACCGGGTGACCCGGGCGCATGGCGTGCACCTCGACGTGGTGACCGAGATGGACGCGCTGAGCCAGATCAAGACGCTGGTCTCGCGCGGGTCGGGCTACACGGTGCTGGCGCCCGCCGCGGCGCTCGACCGGGTGGAACGGGGCGAGCTCCTCATGGCGCCGATCGTCGATCCGGCGATCAGCCGCTCGGTCTACCTGGTGCACAACCCTGCCAAGCCGCAGACCCGCGCCGCCCAGGCGGTCGAGGAGGTCACCATGGAGGTGGTCCGCGACCTCGTGCGCCGCGGCATCTGGCGGGCGGAGCAGATCGACCCATAGACGAAACCTATGGGCGATAGCGACGAACCGTCTTTCCGCCCGTCCCGCCGCCTCCCTATCGTCGCGGCAACCGGCCCTGCCGGCGCGTTGCGCCGCGCGGGCCGCTCACGCGAGGGAGGAGAACGGCCATGAACGTTCAGAACGACGCGCGGGGGGCCTCGGTCACGGCCGCCTCGGACGGTATATTCATCGACAATGGCTGGCGGGCCTCGGCCTCGGGCAAGACCCTGGCGGTGCTGGCCCCGGCCACCGGCCGCGAGATCACCCGCATCGCCGATGGCACCGCCGCCGACATCGACCTGGCGGTCGAGGCCGCGCGCCGCGCCTTCGAGGGCGCCTGGGGTGGCCACAGCGCCACCGAGCGCGGCCGCATCCTGCAGCGGCTGGGCCAGATCATCACCGAGAACGAGGACGAGCTGACCGCGCTCGAGGCCGCCGACACCGGCAAGCCGATGAGCCAGGCGCGCGGCGACGTGCGGGCCTGCGCGCGCTACTTCGAGTATTACGGTGCCGCCGCGGACAAGGTGCACGGCACGCAGATCCCCTTCATGCAGGGCTATCTCGCGGTGACCGAGCATCTGCCCTACGGCGTGACCGGGCATATCATTCCCTGGAACCTGCCCGCGCAGATGTTCGGGCGCACGATCGCGCCGGCCCTGGCCATGGGCAACGCCTGCGTGCTGAAGCCCGCCGAGGACGCCTGCCTCTCACCGATCCGGCTTTGCGAGCTGGCCGCCGAGGCGGGGCTGCCGCCGGGCGCGCTGAACTGCGTGCCGGGCCGGGGCGAAAGCGCGGGCGCGGCGCTTTCGGGCCATCGCGGCATCGACTACATCTCCTTCACCGGCTCGCCGCAGGTGGGCGAGCTGGTGCAGATCGCGGCGGCCAAGAACCACATCGGCTGCACGCTGGAGCTGGGCGGCAAGAGCCCGCAGGTGATCTTCGAGGACGCCGATCTCGACGCGGCGATCCCGGTCATCGTGACCGCGATCACCGTCAACGCCGGGCAGACCTGTTCCGCCGGCAGCCGGGTGCTGGTGCAGGAAGGGTTGAAGGATGCGCTGCTGGAGCGCCTGGCCGCGGCGTTTTCCGAGGTGGTCGCGGGCCCGCCCGAGGCCGACTGCAAGCTCGGCCCGCTGGTCAACGCCACCCAGAAACGCCGGGTGGAGCGCTTCTTCTCGCAGGCCGAGGCCGACGGCATCCCGATCGTGGCCGAGGGCAAGATCGCGCCCGGGGCCGACCCCGAGGGCTATTTCGTCGTGCCCCGCGTCTACGGCCCGGTGCCGCATGACAACGTGCTGAGCCAGGAAGAGGTCTTCGGGCCGGTCCTGTCGGTGGTGACCTTCCGCGACGAGGCCGAGGCCATCGAGAAGGCCAATGACACCGACTACGGGCTGGTCGGCGCGGTCTGGTCCAAGGACGGCAGCCGCGCGATGCGGGTCGCGCGCCGGATCGTGGCGGGCCAGGTCTTCGTGAACGGCTACGGCGCCGGCGGCGGGATCGAGCTGCCCTTCGGCGGCATGAAGAAATCCGGCCACGGGCGCGAGAAGGGTTTCGAGGCGCTCCTGGATTTCTCGACCACCCGGACGCTGGTGGTGAAACACGACTGAGGCTTTCGACCCTCTCCCTGAGCTGCGCGCCGGTCCCTCGGATCGGCGCGTTTTTTGTGCCGGGAGGCGGAGAAAGCGGCGGGCTACGGAGCGGCGCGGGTTGAGGAGGGGTCGGGATTTGAACAAGCGCCCCCTGCCCTGTCTTTGACTTAATATCAGAGACTTGGCCGCCAAACCTCATCCTGACTTCGCGGCACTGTCAGCGCCTTGCCCTTCCCCGCACAGCCCTCGCACGCTGCTCTCACACACCCTCCACACAACAAAAGGGCCGCCCCGCGGGACGGCCCTTCCGGCAGAATATGCAGCCAAGGCTCAGACGCAGCGACCGCCGTCGACCTCCATGACCGTGCCGGTCAGGAACTCCGCCTCGTCCGAGGCCAGGAAGGCCGCCGCATTGGCCACGTCGCGGGGCTCGGAGAGCCGGCCCATGGGCACGCTGGCGATGAACTTCGCGCGGTTCTCGGGCGTGTCGGGCAGCCCCATGAAATTCTCCAGAAGCGCCGTGACCCCCATCACCGGCGCCAGCGCGCAGACGCGGATGTTGTCGGGCGCCAGCTCCACCGCGAGCGACTTGGTCATGATGTTGGCCGCCCCCTTCGAGCTGTTGTACCAGGTCAGGCCCGGACGCGGGCGGATGCCGGCGGTCGAGGTCACATTGATCATCACGCCGCCGTCGCCCTCGCGCCAGCGCGGCACGATCGACTTGGTCATGTGGAAGATCGACATCACGTTGACGTCGTAGAGCTTCCGCATGGTGGCCTCGTCGGTCTCCATCAGCGGCGCGTTCTTGTTCGACCAGCCGGCGTTGTTCACGATGACGTCGATCCGGCCGAACTCCTCGGTGACGCGGGCCACGGCGGCCTCCACGTCCTCGGCCTTGGAGACGTCGCAGGTGACCGCGATGGCGCCATTGCCGATCTCGCCGGCGACGCGCTTGGCGCCCTCGGCGTTCATGTCGACGATGGCGATCTTGGCGCCCTCGGCCGCGAATTTCTGCGCGATGCCTTCCCCGAAGCCCGAGGCGGCCCCGGTCACGAGGCAGATTTTGTCCTTCAGTCGCATGTCTCTCTCCTGTCAGGCGGCTTGGTGTTCGGCCTCCGCGATCTCGCCGCGCTCGATGACGAGCGTGCGGCGCGCGAAGGATTTCAGAAGCGCGGGGTTCGACTCGGTCACGATCACCGTGACCTCGGGATCGACCTCGCGCAGGCGGCCCAGCGCCTCGCCGTAGCGCTGCGCCAGCGCCGGGGCGAGGCCCTGGAAGGGTTCGTCGAGCATCAGCAGCCGGGTGCCGAGCATCAGCGCCCGGCCGAGGGCCACCATCTTGCCCTGCCCGCCCGAGACCGCACCCGCCGGGCGGTCGGCCATCTCGCGCAGTTCGGGCAGGACGCGGTAGACCTTGTCGAGCCGCGCGGCCTGGGTGTCGGGGTCGAGCTTGGCGACCTCGCCCGGCAGGCGGATGTTCTCTTCCACGGTGAAGCCCGAAAACAGGCGCCGGTCCTCGGGGGCGTAGCCGATGCCGAGGCCGGGCCGGCGCGAGGCGCGCATCCTGGTGATGTCCTCGCCGCCGATCAGGATCTGGCCCTTCACGTCGGTGAAGCCCATGACGCTGCGCAGCGTGGTGGTCTTGCCCGCGCCGTTGCGGCCGATCAGGGCCACGGTCTCGGAGGGGGCGATCTTCACGTTCAGCCCGCGCAGGATCGGGACATTGCCGATATGCACGTCGGTGTTGCGGAACTCGAGCATCAGGCGGCCTCCTCTCCGATCACGTCGCGGATCACGTCGGGGTGGGCCAGGATCTCCTCGGGGGTGCCGCGGAGCTGCACCTCGCCGGAGTTCCAGACCGCCACCTCGTCGGCGTAGTTCTTCACGATGCCCATGTCGTGCTCGACGAAGACCGCGGTCACCGCGGCCTGGGACAGCGCGGCCACGAGGATCTCCATGATCTCGAATTTCTCCGAGCTGGCGACGCCCGAGGTGGGTTCGTCCATGAGCAGGAGCCGGGGTTTCAGCGCCAGCGCCACGGCGATGTCGATGAGCTTGCGCTGCCCCTCGGAAAGCTCCAGGACCGGGCGGTCGGCCACATCCGCGCAGCCCACCAGATCGAGCAGCTCCAGCATCTCGCGGCGCTCGGGCTGAGCGCCCATCGACAGGAGCGGCGACTGCCGCCCCTCGCGGGCCGAGACGGCGATCATCAGGTTTTCCAGCGCCGTGTGCTCGGTGAAGAGCTGCGGGATCTGGAAGGCGCGGGCGACGCCCCGCCGGACGATCTTGCGCGGCGGCAGATGGGTGACCTCCTCGCCGCGGAAGAAGACCTGCCCCTTGGTCGGCTTGATCCAGCCGGTGCAGATGTTGAGGAAGGTGGTCTTGCCCGCGCCGTTCGGCCCGATGATCGCGAGGTTGCGGCCCTCGGCGATGGTCAGGTCGACGTGGTCGGCGGCCACCACGCCCCCGAAGCGGATCTCGAGCCCGCGGGCTTCCAGAAGCGGCGTCGTCATGTGCGGGCCTCCTTGGTTTGCACGGCGGCTTGCGCGGAGGTCTTCTCCTCGCGCGCGGCGGCGCGGCGCGGCGAGATGCGGTCCATCAGCGCGCCGTAGATGCCCATCAGGCCCGAGGGCGCGAAGAGGATGATCGCCAGCAGGAAGGCCCCGAGCACGAGCTGCCAGACATCGGCGGCGAAGGCCGCGGCGTAGATGCGGACCACCTCGTAGGCGATGGCGCCGGCGACCGCGCCGGGGATCGAGCCGACCCCGCCGAGGACCGCGATGAAGACCATCTCGCCCGAGCGGATCCAGTAGGCATAGGCCGGGGTCACGATTCCCTGGGCGGTGGCGACCAGCACGCCGCCGAGCCCGCAGAGCACCGCCGAAAGGATGTAGCCCTTGAGCAGCGTCGCCTGGGCCGAGATGCCGAGGTATTCCAGCCGCGTCTCGTTGGTCTTCACGGTCTGGAACAGCTGCCCCACCGGCGAGCCGAGCCAGCGCGTGGCGAACCAGCCGAGCCCGAGCGTCAGCGCCAGCGCCAGGTAGTAGAGCAGCAGCTCGAAAGGCGCGCGGTCGAGCGCCAGGCCCAGGACCTCGGGCCGGGCCAGCCGCAGCCCGTCGGCGCCGCCGGTCAGGTGGTAGAACTTCTCGAGCACCGACCAGAAGATCATCGAGAAGGCGAGGTTCAGCATCCCGAAGAAGATCCCCCGGTAGCGCACCACGAAAAGCCCCACGAGCAGCCCCGAGACCGCCGCGCCGGCAGCCCCCACGAAGAGCAGCAGGAACAGGTCGTCGAGGTTCGAGGCCGCCGCGAAGGCCGCGGCATAGGCGGCGATGCCGAAGAACAGCGCGTGGCCGAAGCTGACCTGGCCCGCGCGCAACAGAAGCGTGACGCCCATGACCGCGATGCCCTTGGCCAGGGCCAGGGTCATCAGCACCTGGAGCGAGGGTGCCAGCATCGGCACCAGCGCCAGGGCGAGGATCGCGAGCACGGGAATGAGGATGCGGATCTGCATGGCGGCCTCCTTCAGATCTTGCGGGCCGCGGGCGTGCCGAAGAGCCCCTCGGGACGCACCAGCAGGACGGCGAGCATGATGAGATAGGGCACGAGCACCTGCAGCTCGGGCATGGCGTAGGTCGCGGCCGAGCGCCCGAGCCCGATCAGGAGCGCGGCAATCGCCGCCCCCTCGATCCGGCCCAGCCCGGCGGTGGCGACCACGGCGAAGCTCAGGACGATCATCTCGGCCCCGATGCCCGGCAGGACGCTGGTCGTCGGCGAGGCGAGCGCGCCGCCGAGCCCGGCGAGCGCCGCGCCCAGGACGAAGGTCATCAGGTAGACCCTGTCGGCGTCGATGCCGATCGAGCGCGCGGCCTCGCGGTCCTCGGTCACGGCGGTGATCAGCTTGCCGGTCAGCGTGCGGCGCAGGAAGAGCCGCAGCCCGATCAGCGTCAGCAGCGCGACCACCGGCAGCAGGATAAGCTGGTAGCTGGTGTAATAGACCCCGAAGACCTGGATATTGCCCAGGAGCTGCAGCGCGGAGCTTTCGAAATAGGGCTGGTTGCCCCAGACCAGGCGCTGCACGTCCTCGAGGATCATGAAGACCGCGAAGGTCACCAGGAGCTGCAGCACCTCGGACTTGGCGTAGATCCGGCGCAGGAGCAGCCGCTCGATCGGCGCGCCCAGAAGCACGCCCACCAGCGCGGCGGCGATCAGCATCAGCGGAAAGGCCAGGATCGGCGAATAACCCGCCGCGACCACGGCCCCGCCGATCGAGGCGGTCAGATAGGCGCCGATCGCGTAGAGCGAGCCATGCGCCACGTTGAGAATGCGCAGGACGCCGAAGATCAGCGTCAGTCCCACCGCGACCATGAAGACCAGCGCGGCATAGGAGACGCCGTCGAAGACGGCGAGAAGGATCAATGACAGGTTCATGTCGGGCCTAAGTCTGGGAACGTGAGAAGGCCCGGCCCCCGCAAAAGGGGGACCGGGCGGGTGACGATCAGTCGAAGGTCGTCGGTTCGATCTTCTCGACGAAGTCGGGGCTCAGCGCGCCGACCCAGTCGATGGAGCTTTCGCCGACCGGGGTGGTCAGCTCGGCGCCGTCGAAGATCATCATGTTCTCCAGCGTGGCGAAGGGATAGTCGCCGCTCTGCACCGTGGTGCCGATGAGCTGCGCCTCGACGCCCTGGTGGTCGCCCTCGCGGATGGTCACCGGACGGCCCATGCCCTGGAACTCGAGCCCCTCGTAGGCCGCGATCAGCTCCTGGTCGTCGGGCCAGCTGCCGCCGTTCGCCTCCATGGCCTCGGCATAGGCTGCCTTCAGGGCCTCGAAGGCCTGGACCATGTGGAAGACCGAGTAGATCGGATAGGCGCCGGTCTCTTCCTTGAAGGACGACACGAAGCTGTCGAAACGCTCGGTGCCGACCATCTCGGGATGGGCGAAGTAGTGGTCACCGCGGCCGCCGACGATCACCCCGTCGGGCAGTGCCGGGCCAAGCGCCTCGAGCGAGCTTTCCGCCAGCGGCAGGACGAACTGCGACTGCTGGGTCAGCCCGCGCTGCGCGGCCTGCTGCACGAAGGTGTTGAGATCCCCGCCCCAGGAGGTCGAGAGGATCACGTCCGGCCGGGTGGCCGAAAGCCGCGAGATCTCGGTCGAGAAGTCCGGCGCGCCGAAGGCGGGGAAGAACTCGCCCACCACCTCGACGTCGGGCTTCATCGCCTTGAGCGCGGTCGAGAAGATGTCCCAGCTGTCGCGGCCCCAGGCGTAGTCCTGGTTCACCACGGCGATGGTCTCGAAGTCGGGCTGGGTCTTCAGCAGGTAGAGCACGACCGCCAGCATCTCGGCGGTGGCGTGGCTCTGGGTGCGGAAGACGTAGTCGTAGTCGCCCTCTTCGAAGACCCGCTGCGTGCCGCAGTCCCACATGATGTTGATGACCTCGAGATCCTCGGCCAGCGGGGCGATCTGCATGCAGTTGCCCGAGGAGATCCCCGAGAACATGATGTCGGCGCCCTCTTCCTCGACCAGGCGGCGGTATTCGGTGGTCAGCGCCTCGCCGCCCGCGCCCTCGTCGATGAAGCTGATCTCGAGCGGCACGCCCGCGATCCCGCCCTCGGCGTTGATCTCCTCGGCGAGCATCTGGGCCGCGTCGCGCGCCGGCACGCCGAAGACCGAGGCCGGCCCGGTCAGGAAGGTCGCGACGCCGATCTTGAGGGCGTCGGGCTTGTCCTGTGCCTGGGCCGCCCCGGTCCCGAGGGCCGTGGCGAGAATGGTTGCGCTGAGCAATGTGCGTGTCAGCATCGTGGTCTCCTCCCTAGAAGCGCTGCCACCGGACACCGGCGCAGCCTTGCAAGGACGATAGGCACGGGGGATGGAGCGGTGGAAATAGCGTCTGGATGCATCGGCTATACCTCTGGCCTATGGCCGGGCCTGACGATCCGCCGCAGCGCGGGGTGATAGGATTTCTCTATGGGCGACACATCTTGCGCATATTGGCCCGCGCGGACGGGATGCGGGACAGTCGGTGAAGGACAGCGAAAGGAGATCAGGCGATGGCGGACCTCGAGGGAGTGACGGTTGTCAGCGTGGAACATGCGGTGGCGGCCCCCTATGCCTCCTCGCGGCTGGCCGATGCCGGCGCGCGGGTGATCAAGGTCGAGCGGCCCGAGGGCGATTTCGCCCGCGGCTACGACTCCCTGGCCAAGGGCTCGAGCGCCTATTTCGTCTGGCTGAACCGCGGCAAGGAAAGCATCGCGCTGAACCTCAAGGACGCGGGCGACGCGGCGATCCTCGACACCATGCTGGCCGAGGCGGATGTCTTCATCCAGAACCTCGGCCCCGGGGTGATCGAGCGGCTGGGCTTTGATTTCGCGCGCCTTTCAGAGGCCAATCCCAAGCTCATCATGTGCGCGATCTCGGGCTACGGCAGCGAGGGGCCGCGCGCCAAGCAGAAGGCTTATGACCTGCTGATCCAGGCCGAAAGCGGGCTGGCGGCGATCAACGGCACGCCCGAGGGCCCGGCCCGGGTCGGCGTCTCGGTCTGCGACATCGCCGCGGGGATGACCGCCTACCAGTCGATCCTCGAGGCGCTGATCGGGCGCGGGATCACCGGCAAGGGCCGCTACATCGAAGTCTCGCTCTATCACGCCATGGCGGACTGGATGAACGTGCCCTACCTGCAGCACCACTACGGCGGCAAGACGCCGGGCCGGCAGGGGCTGCGGCATCCGACCATCGCGCCCTACGGCGCCTTCGAATGCGCCGACGGCAAGGTCATGCTGCTCTCGATCCAGAACGACCGCGAATGGGCCAAGCTCTGCGCCGCGCTCGGCGCGCCGGAGATGGCCGAGGAGCCGGCGCTGGCCACCAACACGCTCCGGGTCGAGAACCGTGCCCGCACCGATGCCTTCGTCGCGGGCGAGATCGCCAAGCGCGACCGGGAGGAGAACATCCGCCTGCTCGAGGAGGCGCGTATCGCCGTCGGCCGGCTCTCGGACATGCAGGACGTGGTGGAGCATCCGCAGAACCGCTTCATCGAGGTCGAGACCAAGGGCGGGCCGGTCTCGCTCCTGAGCCCCGGCGCCGTGGTGCGCGCGGGCGCCGAGCCCAAGAGCTACGGCCCGGTGCCCGAGCTCGACGAACACGGCGAAAAGCTGCGCGGCGAGTTCGGACAGCGGCGCGCCGCGACGGGCTGAGCGGGCGCGCGGGCCACGGCGGGGTGACAAGGCGCGCGGGCGGAGGGCCGCCTGCGCGCGCCCTGCCCCGCCGCGCTTGGGCCCTCTGCCCGGCGCGTCGAGGCCCCTGCGCAGTGCCTGCCTCAGCGGCCCCTGCCCCGCGCTTCGAGGCGCCTGCCTCAACGCCCGCTGTCCCGCACCTGACGGCGCGAGGCAGCACGCACGCCTAATTCCGCCTCAGGCGCTCCGCCGCCAGCGCTTCGGGCCGATCTCGTGGATCGACTGCCCCCTGGTGTCCACCGCGACCGTGACCGGCATGTCCTCGACCCTCAGCTCGTAGATCGCCTCCATCCCGAGGTCCTGGTAGGCCACGGGCGTCGAGGATTTGATCGCCTTGGAGACCAGGTAGGCCGCCCCGCCCACCGCGATCAGGTAGACCGCGCCGTGCTTGCGGATCGCCTCGATCGCCGCTTCCCCGCGCTCGGCCTTGCCGACCATGAGCTTCAGCCCGGTCTCCGAGAGGATCCGATCGGTGAACTTGTCCATCCGGGTCGAGGTCGTGGGCCCCGCGGGGCCGATCACCTCGCCGCGCACCGGGTCGACCGGGCCGACGTAGTAGATCGCCCGGCCCTTCAGATCGACCGGCAGCGGCTCGCCCCGGTCGAGCGTCTCGACCATGCGCTTATGCGCGGCGTCCCGCCCGGTGTAGAGCGTGCCGTTCAGAAGCACCGTCTGCCCCGGCGCGAGCCCTGCCAGCGTCGCCTCGTCGAGCGCGTCGAGGTCGAGCCGCACCGCCTCGCCGGTCTCGGAGGCGATCTCCTCGGGCCAGAGCGACAGGTCCGGCGCGGTGAACTCTGCCGGCCCCGAGCCGTCGAGTGTAAAATGCAGGTGCCGCGTCGCCGCGCAATTGGGAATGAGCGAGACCGGCAGCGAGGCCGCATGGGTCGGGAAATGCCGGATCTTCACGTCCAGCACCGTGGTCAGCCCGCCGAGCCCCTGCGCCCCGATCCCCAGCGCATTGACCCTATCGAGGATCTCGAGCCGCAGCTCCTCCACCCGGTCGCGGGGGCCGCGCGCACGCAGCTCGGTGATGTCGATGGGTTCGTTCAGCACCGCCTTGGCCATGGCCATGGACTTGTCGACCGAGCCCCCGACGCCGATGCCCAGCATGCCCGGCGGGCACCAGCCCGCGCCCAGCGTCTCGACCGTGTTCACCACCCAGTCGGCGATGGAATCCGAGGGGTTCAGCATGGCGAACTTCGACTTGTTCTCCGAGCCGCCGCCCTTGGCCGAGACGGTGATCTCCACCTTGGCGCCGGCGACCATGTTGACCTGCACCATGGCCGGCGTGTTGTCCCCGGTGTTCTTCCGCGCATCGAGCGGATCGCGCACGATCGAGGCCCGGAGCGGGTTGTCATCATGGGTGTAGGCGCGGCGCGCGCCCTCGTCGACGATCTCCTGCAGGGGGCGGGTCCAGGCCAGCTCTGCCTCGACGCCCACGTCGACGAAGACATTGACCGAGCCCGTGTCCTGGCAGATCGGCCGATGCCCCAAAGCGCACATGCGGCTGTTGGTGAGGATCTGCCCGATCGCCTGCTTGGCCCCGGGGTTCTCCTCGCGGGCATAGGCCTCGGACATGGCGGCAATGAAGTCCGGCGGGTGGTAGTAGGAGATATACTGCAGCGCCTCGGCGACGCTCTGGGCGACGTGCTCCTCGGTGATCGGCATGGGGGTCCTCCCTGGGGGGTGTGGGGGCGGTTGGGGTGTTGGGGTGGGGTTGGGTTGGTGTGGTTTGAGTGGGGTTGGCGTTGGTGGCTCTTGGGAGCGAGTTGGGTTTGGGTGTAGGGATGTGTGGGTCTTGGCCGGTGTGAAGCAGTGTTTTGCTGGTGTCGTCATGGGGCGGTTTGGGCGGTTTGATGTGGCGTGAAACTGCCAGGCCTAGCCTAGTGTCCGGCAGGTTGCTCCCAGAACCCAGTAAGCCTCTGGCCCGCAGCACACCGTCCCGTCTCAGCACGCGGCGCGCTTTTCCTCTCTCCCTTTAAGCCCATGACCCGCTGCGCCCCTCCTCCTACGTGAGACCCTGGCCCCGAGCCGCGCAGACCCACGCAACATGGCAAGCCCGCAAGCCCGGCAACACGACCCGCCTCGTAGCCCGTTGATACGCCCCGCCCCCTTTCAGGCCAAGGGTCCCTCCGGCGACCCTGAGACAACCACACCAGCCACGGCCAACCAAATCCTTGCACTCAGCGGCCCGACACCTGTCGACAACATCACCTGTTGCGGCGTCTCCCCGACCCCGCGGCTCACGCATCCCCGGCCCAACCCCGCCACAACCCAAAAGAGAGTCTTGCGCTAACATCCCCACTGCCCCAAAATGCCCCAACGCATCCGGGCCCCGCCCCGCAGCGGTCAGGCCGCCTTTGCACACCAAGGCATCGCCCCAAGCGGGCCTTCGCCGCCCCTGCCCCGCGCCCCCAGAATTTCCTTTCGATTCCCCCTCGAATCCGCTAGGCGTTCACCCATGAACAAGGCCTCTCACCGCGCCTTTTTCACCGGACCGCCACGGCGAGCTCCGATGCGGTAGCCGTTCCGACGCATGCCCCAGACCACCGACCGAGAAATCTCCGACGACGTCCGCTTCCGCGTGCTGCGCGCGCTCGAACAGGACCCCAACCTCTCCCAGCGCGCGCTGGCGGAAGAAACCGGCGTGAGCCTCGGCCTCGTCAACTACTGCCTCCGCGGCTTGGTCGAGAAAGGCCACATCAAGGTCCGCAACTTCCGAAATTCGCGCAACAAGCTGGGCTATGCCTATGTGCTGACCCCGCAGGGGATCGCCGCCCGGGTCGCGCTGACCCGGCGGTTTCTGAAGCGGCGGGTGGCGGAGTACGAGGTGCTGAAGGCGGAGATTGAAGGGCTGCGCCGGGAGATTGAAGAGGATGGTGAGGGGTGATGGCTGGTAGCTTGCGTTATCGAGCTTTCCGTTCAGCGCCCTACCGTTTTCCTAATTGAAATTTCCGAAAGCACAAAATGAGTTTTGAGAGCATCCAATGATAACAGTGATTGGCGGATCGGGCTTCATCGGTACGCGCCTATGTCAGAACCTCGCGGATCGACAAATTGCGTTTGAGATCGTCGACCTGCGCAAAAGTGGCCGGTTTCCGGAGAGAACCAAGATTGCAGATATCCGCGACTTCGATGCCCTGCGCGAGGCGGTCACGGGCGACACCATCATCAATCTCGCAGCGGTACATCGGGATGATGTCCGTGACAAAAGCGAATATTACACAACCAATGTCGATGGCACACGCAATGTCTGCGACGTCGCCGCCGAGAAAGGCATTCGGCGGATCGTCTTTACAAGCACCGTAGCCGTCTATGGTTTCGCTGAGCCTGACACGGGTGAAGATGGCGCGATCAACCCGTTCAACGATTACGGCAAATCCAAATTTGACGGGGAAGAAGTTCTGCGTGCGTGGCATAGAGACGCCTCAGAGAGCCGAGATCTGGTCATCGTCCGCCCGACCGTCGTCTTTGGTGAGGGCAATCGCGGCAATGTCTACAACTTGCTCAAGCAAATTGCCTCGGGTCGCTTCCTGATGGTAGGCAATGGCGAGAACCGGAAGTCCATGGCCTATGTTGGCAACGTGGCGGCCTTTTTGGAAACAGCTGCTGAACGCGGCGCTGGGTATCATGTCTACAACTACGTCGACAAACCCGACTACGACATGAACAAGCTTGTCGCAAAGGTCCGCAAGCAGCTATCGGGTAAACAAGGGGTGGGCGCTCGATTGCCGTATTGGCTTGGTCTGCTTCTTGGGTATGTTGCAGACGGTGTCGCAAGCATCACGGGCAAGTCGCTCCCTGTCTCCTCAATCAGAGTAAAGAAGTTCTGCGCCACAACTGCGTTTGCGAGCAATGCGACCGCATTAGATGGGTTTACCGCGCCCTTTTCTCTTGGAGATGCGCTGCACCGAACCTTGGAGGCCGAGTTCATCAATCCCGATCCAAACCGAGAAATTTTCTTCACCGAATAAAGGCGCTTTTTCGACTTATCGTTACGCGAGAAGCCGACCCATCGATTTCCGTGAAATAAAAGGAACAAATTTTGACCAAAGACTACATCGTGAAGGACATCTCACTTGCGGGCTACGGTCGCAAGGAGCTGGACATCGCCGAGACGGAAATGCCGGGCCTGATGGCCTGCCGCGAGGAGTTCGGCGCGGAGCAGCCGCTGAAGGGCGCGCGGATCGTGGGCTCGCTCCACATGACGATCCAGACCGCCGTTCTGATCGAGACGCTGACCGCGCTTGGCGCCGATGTCCGCTGGGCGTCGTGCAACATCTTCTCCACCCAGGACCACGCCGCCGCCGCCATCGCCGAGGCGGGCGTGCCGGTCTTCGCGATCAAGGGCCAGACGCTGGAAGAGCATTGGGATTACCTCGACAAGTCGTTCCAGTTCGAGGACGGCCCCAACATGATCCTCGACGATGGCGGGGACGCGACGCTCTACGTTCTGCTCGGCGCACGCGCGGAAGCGGGCGAGGACATCATCCCCGTGCCGCAATCCGAGGAGGAAGAGGTAGTCAAGGCGCAGATCAAGAAGCGCATGGCGCAAAGCCCCGGCTGGTTCACCAAGGTGCGCGACCAGATCAAGGGCGTCTCCGAGGAGACGACGACCGGCGTGAACCGCCTCTATCAACTGGTCAAGGAAGGCCAGCTGCCCTTCCCCGCGATCAACGTCAACGACAGCGTCACCAAGTCGAAATTCGACAACAAGTACGGCTGCAAGGAAAGCCTCGTCGACGGCATCCGCCGCGCCACCGACACGATGATGGCCGGCAAGGTCGCGGTCGTGCTGGGCTATGGCGATGTGGGCAAAGGCTCTGCCGCGTCCCTGCGTGGTGCGGGCGCGCGCGTGAAGGTGACCGAGGTCGATCCGATCTGCGCGCTGCAGGCGGCGATGGACGGCTTTGAGGTCGTTCTGCTGGAAGACGTGATCGACAGCGCGGACATCTTCATCACCACGACCGGCAACAAGGACGTCATCCGCATCGAGCACATGCGCGAGATGAAGGACATGGCGATCGTCGGCAATATCGGCCATTTCGACAATGAAATTCAGGTGGCGAGCCTGAAGAACCACAAATGGACCAACATCAAGGACCAGGTGGACATGATCGAGATGCCCTCGGGCAATCGCATCATCCTGCTCTCCGAGGGCCGTCTTCTGAACCTCGGCAACGCCACCGGCCATCCGTCCTTCGTGATGTCGGCCTCCTTCACCAACCAGGTGCTGGCGCAGATCGAGCTCTGGAAGAACGGCGGCGAGTACGAGAACAAGGTCTACATCCTGCCCAAGCATCTCGACGAGAAGGTCGCGCGGCTGCATCTCGACCGGATCGGAGTGAAGCTGACGCCGCTCGCGCCCGAGCAGGCCGCCTATATCGGCGTCTCGCCCGAAGGCCCCTTCAAGCCCGAACATTACCGGTATTGATTTACGAAAGAGTTTTTATGTCCCGTATTGACTATATCTTCACCTCGGAATCCGTGTCCGAGGGGCATCCCGACAAGGTGTGCGACCGGATCTCCGATGCGATCCTCGATGCGCTTCTGGCCGAGGACAAGCTGGCGCGCGTCGCCTGCGAGACCTTCGCCACCACCAACCGCGTGGTGATCGGCGGCGAGGTCGGTCTGACCGATCAGGCCAAGCTCGCCGAATACATGGAGCGCATCCCCGACATCGCCCGCGCCTGCATCCGGGACATCGGCTATGAACAGGACAAGTTCCACTGGAACACCTGCGAGATCACCAACCTCCTGCACGAGCAATCGGCCCATATCGCCCAGGGCGTGACCGGCGAGCGTGGCGACGAGGGCGCGGGCGATCAGGGCATCATGTTCGGCTACGCCACGAACGAGACCGACGCGCTGATGCCGGCGCCCATCCAGTTCAGCCACGCCATCCTGAAGCGGCTGGCCGAAGTGCGTAAATCCGGCGCCGAGCCGCTTCTACGGCCCGATGCGAAATCGCAGCTCTCGGTGCGCTACGAGAACGGCAAGCCCGTGGGCGTGACGCAGATCGTGCTGTCGACGCAGCATGCCGATGAGGGGCAGAGCTCGGACGATATCCGCGCCATCGTGGAACCTTACATTCGCGAGGTTCTGCCCGAAGGCTGGATCACCGACGCGACAGAGTGGTGGGTGAATCCCACCGGCACCTTCGTGATCGGCGGCCCCGACGGCGATGCGGGCCTGACGGGCCGCAAGATCATCGTGGACACCTATGGTGGTGCGGCGCCCCATGGCGGCGGGGCGTTCTCGGGCAAGGACCCGACCAAGGTGGACCGTTCGGCGGCCTATGCGGCGCGGTACCTGGCGAAGAACGTGGTGGCAGCGGGTCTGGCCGAGCGCTGCACGATCCAGCTGTCCTACGCGATCGGCGTGGCGAAGCCCCTGTCGATTTATTGCGACACGTTCGGCACGGGCGAAGTGGATGCGGCGGCGATCGAGCGCGCGATCCCGAAGGTGATGGACCTCACGCCGCGTGGCATCCGCACGCATCTCGATCTCAACAAGCCGATCTATGAGCGCACCGCGGCCTACGGGCATTTCGGGCGTGAACCGGATGCGGATGGCGGGTTTTCGTGGGAGAAGACGGATCTCGTGAAGGCATTAATCGGAAATTTGTGAAATACCAAGATGATAATTAACACAAACCAGCATGAAAAGCCACGCATACTTTTATGCTCTTACCCAAGTGATTTGTCCGGCGTTCCTATTTACGTGCAAAAGATCAGCAACCAGCTCTGCAAAGATTATGAAATCAAAATCCTTACAAAAGAACTAGGACCAGCATTCCAGACTAACCGCCTCGCGGACGAAATTAAGGTCGTCACCGAAAATAATTTATCCAAGGGATTTTCATTAAATAGCCTCCTCACCGCTAAAAGAATAATTCAGAAAAATTGCGACGAATTCCAGCCCGAAATATTGCATTTGAATGGCGCAATGTTCTCGATTGCAGGAAGACTTATAAGACCCCGCCACAGACCAAAGCTTTTGGTCACACACCACGGACCATCATTCGGTATCGATATAGGGCTAATGCAATCGGCGTTCTTACTTCCATTAGAATTTATTTTGCGCTTTTACTCACCCGCACATCATATCATAATATCAAAAAAAGATAAATCACATCTTTCAAAGTCATTACTCTTAAAAGAAAAGGACATGTCTTACATTATAAATTTTGGAGGGGCGGCGGATCCAGTCACACTAAACGACGCAGAATCTGAAAAGAAAGACGGGATACATTTATTATCTGTTGCCGGCTTTCGACCTCAGAAAAATCACACCTTATTGTTTAAAATATTTAACATCCTGCCGGATCATTATTTCTTAACTTTAGTTGGGCCTAAAACGGAAGGTAAGGAAATAAAGACATTGGCAAAAAAACTCTTACACCATCATAAACTTGGGAAAGTTACCTTCGTGGGGGAAAGCAGTAATGTGAATAAGTATTACCAAAAATCTGACATATTTATTTTGACCAGCAACTATGAAGGTATGCCACTATCAGCAATTGAAGCGCAATTTCATGGATTGCCTGTAATAATGCGATACACCGGAGGGGCAGATGAAATTTGCATGCCTGAAAGTGGGGTGTCGATTCGATCGAAAAGACCTCAACTATACGCCAATGCAATAGAAAAAATAATTGAGCAAAAGAAAGTGGGGAGGTATACAAGGAAAGAAATTTCCAATAACGCAAAAAATAAATTCAGCGAAGAGGTCTTTATAAAAAAAATGCATGAAACATATAAAAAAGTTTTAAGCGAATAGTGATGTTCAGCGCTGACTTTATTTTGCAAAAACAGCTATGTGTCTTGGGTGGGGCTGTTGAGAACTTCAGGCTTGGGTGGTGTTTCCCCTTTACCAAGTACATCAGGCGTACGAGCGACTTTCTGGTACCGAGGATTGAAAAACGGTTCATAAGTGCGCTGCGAATTCAGAATGTAGCATCTTGGAAATCCGGGGCGCTCTCGTCAACTATTTCTTCGTATACCTTGAGACAGCGCATCCAATTAGGTATTTAGTCCGGGCATCTGGTGGATCGGATTGACGATGGATCGATCTGGCTCTGAAGTCCAGATTTCGCAGATGTATTCGTAGGGCGTGAGTCCGCTGAGCGTCTTTAGACGACTGGCGAAGTTGTAAGCGTTCAAG
>NZ_JBTOLZ010000019.1:0-96814 GCF_054552075.1 Roseivivax sp. | reverse complement strand
CGGCCCAACCGGCCCAACCGGCCCAACCGGCCCAACCGGCCCAACCGGCCCAACCGGCCCAACCGGCCCAACCGGCCCAACCGGCCCAACCGGCCCAACCGGCCCAACCGGCCCAACCGGCCCAACCGGCCCAACCAGCCCAACCAGCCCAACCAGCCAAATTAGCCCAACCGGACCAATCAACACGACCGGACCAAGCAGCCGACCCAGACCAGCCAGCCCATTGGTCGCTCCCAGCGCGCCCATTCGCAGAAGCCCCAGCCACCCTCTCAACAAGCACACCAGAGGGCGCGCACCGGACCGGGGGCCGGCGCTGCCGACCTTCGAACGAAGCGCTTTATCCCCGCAATGTCAGGACTAAGGGTGATCTAAGCGCGCCACCCACAAGAGCGCCGGCCCAAGGGGCCGGTCCGGCGCGCGCCCGGCACCTTCGGTGCTATTCGGGCGCAAGAAGGGGTGGGTGGTGGATGTGGTGACAAGGGGTTTCGGGGCGAGGGGTTGGACCGTTATCAAGGCTGTCCTGCGACAGCTCTCTTGCGACAGGCCGGAGGTTTGGCCGACAGCGTCCCGAGAAAAAAATCGGAAACCCGGCAGCTCCCGCCAACCGGTCCGGTGGAGATCCGGCCAGCCGGTCCGTCGGCGACCCAGCCAACTACCAATGCCGAGCGCAAAACCGCCCGACTTCAACCGTCCACAGACTGCCGCCGCGCCGCGCCCACAGCCCCCAGGCGCGCCACGCCCCGCGCGCAACAGCCCCCCTCAAAACAACCGAAACGCCCGCAGCACCAGCCACACCGCGAGGCCGAGCCCCAGGCAGGCCAGCGTCAGCACCCCGAAGGCGGCGGGGGTGCCGACCCCGGGCATGCCCGCGACGTTCACCCCGAACAGCCCGGTCAAAAACCCCATCGGCAGGAAGATCGCCGCCACGATGGACAGCGCGTAGGAGTTCTTCGCCAGCCGCATGTTGCGCGCCTGGTCGAGGTGATCCGAGAGCGCCTCGAGCCGGTCGCGGGTGCTCTGCACTTCCTCCACGGCGCGGCGCGCGCGGTCGGCGATCTCGTCGAGATCCTCGCGCGCCTCGGCGCCGATCAGGCCCATGTCGGCATGGGTCAGCCGCGCCAGCGCATCGGCCTGCGGACCCAGGAAGCGGCCAAGCCGGATCACCGTCCGGCGCAGCTCGGGGATCACCCGGGCCTCGGGGTTGCGGTCGTCGAGGAACAACAGGTCCTCGAGCGCATCGACCCGGCTCTCCAGCGCCACGCCATGGGTCTCGATGCGCTGGGTGAAGTTCTCCGCAAGCGCGGTCAGGAACATGTCGGGGCTCGCGGGCAGATGCCCGGCGAGGCCGCGCTTGCGCAGATCGTCGGCGGCAAAGACCTTGCGGCGCCGCACCGTCACCACGAGCCGCGGCGCGGCCCAGATCCGCAGCGCCACCATGTCGTCGCGGTCCTCGCCCTGGTTTAGGTTCAACCCGCGCAGAATGGCGATCACCCCGCCGTCATGGGAGAGCGCCCGGGGCCGGGTCTCGGGCAGGAGCAGCGCCTCGGCGGCGCGCTCGGGCAGGGTGGCGAAAAGCCAGTCCTCGAGCCCGGGCTCGGAAAGATCGGTGTGCACCCAGCGGTAGCCCTCGGCGGGCAGCGGCTCGGCGGGGTCGATCGCACGGGCCGTGCCGTCCGGGGCGATGTCGAAGGCGCAGATCGGCGTCATGGCGGGCCTCGCTCGGCGGTGGGGCAGTGGCCTGAGCCCGCAAGCCGGGCTCAGGTGCCGCAGAATGTGGCCGGGACGACCTCCTCGGGCAAGGGCGTGCGGGCGAGGTCCGCCGCCTCGGGCTGATCGGTGAAGGGCTGCGAGAGCACCGCGTTCAGCCGGTGGAAGGGCGCGTCATCGCCTGCCACGGCCGCCTGGATCATCTCCTCGATCCGGTGATTGCGGGGGATGAAGGCGGGGTTGGCCCCGGCCATGAGCGCCTCGGCGCGGGGCTGATCGGCGATCCGCTTGCGCCACTTCGCGGCCCAGGCGTCGAAGGCCGCGCGGTCGGTGAACTGGTCGCGCGTGCTGCCGTCGAGGAGCCCCCGGAAGGTATTGGTGAAATCCGCGCCCTCGGCCTGCATGAGGCTCAGAAGCTCGCCGATCAGCGCGCCGTCCTCGGGCGTCGGCGCGTCGAGGCCGATCTTGGCGCCGAAGCGGGCCAGCCAGTCGGCGCGGATGCGCTCGGGCATGGCATGCACCTGCTCGGTGAAGCGGGTCACCGCCGCCTCCTGGTCGGGGCAGAGCGGCACCAGCGCGGTGGCGAGCTGGGCCATGTTCCAGACGATGATGTCGGCCTGGTTGGAATAGGCGTAACGCCCCATCCGGTCGATCGAGGAATAGACCCGGTCGGGGTGATAGGCATCCATGAAGGCGCAGGGCCCGTAGTCGATGGTCTCGCCCGAGAGCGTGCAATTGTCGGTGTTCATTACCCCGTGGATGAAGCCGAGGCTCATCCATTGCGCGATCAGCGCCGATTGCCGGGCGATCACCCGGTCGAGGAACTCATGCGGATCGGCGGCGCCGGGGTAATGCCGCGCCAAGGTGTAGCGGTAAAGCGCCTCGAGCGCCGCGCCGTCGCGGCGGGCGGCGAAAACCTGGAAGGTGCCGACGCGGATATGGCTTTCGGCCACCCGGGTCAGAATCGCGCCGGGCAGGGCGGTCTCGCGGTAGATCTCCTCGCCGGTGCGCACCGCGGCCAGCGCCCGGGTCGTCGGCACGCCAAGCGCGTGCATCGCCTCGGAGACCACGTATTCGCGCAGCACCGGCCCGAGCCAGGCGCGGCCGTCGCCCATGCGGGAATAGGGCGTCCGGCCCGAGCCCTTGAGCTGGATGTCGCGCCGCTTGCCCTCGCGGTCGACCACCTCGCCCAGCAGCAGCGCGCGGCCGTCGCCGAGCTGCGGGTTGAAGGTGCCGAACTGGTGGCCGGCGTAAAGCTGCGCCAGCGGGTCGGCGCCCGGCAGCGCGGCATTGCCCGAGAAGATCTCGGCGACCTCCTCGGGGGCGATGGCGCCGCCGATGCCCAGCTCCTCGGCCAGGGGGCGGTTGAAGGCCAGAAGCGAGGGCGCGGCCACCGGCGTGGCGGCAAGCTTGCTGTAGAAGCCCTCGGGCAGGCGGGCATAGGTGTTGTCAAAGGGGATCGTGAGGCTCATGGGAGGGATATATGAGCCGTGCCGCCCGGGTGCAAAGGTGGGCGGCGGCGGAAGCCGCCCTAGGGTCTGTCGTTCAACGTAAACGTGCAGGAGGCCCCTCATGGCAGCCAAGGAAGACCGCGCCGGCGCGGCGATCAAGGATCGCCCGGAATACAAGAGCAAGGGCAGGCCGCTCACCATGACCGAGGGCGAGACGGTCCTGTCGGCGGTGCGCGCCATGAACGAGAAGAACTACGGCTCGGTGGTCATCGTGGATGGCGACAACCGGGTGACCGGCGTGGTCACCGAACGCGACGTCATGCGCAAGATCGTCGGCGAGGAGCGCAACCCCGGCGAGGTCAAGCTGGCCGAGGTGATGACCCGCGAGCCGCGCGTCGCCCGCGAGGACGACGACCTGCTCGACTGGCTGCGGATCATGTCGAACGAACGCTTCCGCCGCCTGCCGGTGGTCGACGCCGAGGGGCGGATCAAGATGGTCTTCACCCAGGGCGACTTCGTCAGCTACACCTGGCCGGACCTGATCTACCAGGCGACCTCGCTCGCCAAGGCCAGCGTGACGCGCAGCTTCCCGATCTGGATGATCGGCGGCGGCATCATGCTCTATTCGATCCTGATGGTGATCGTGGTGGCCTCGATTTCCTAAGGCCCTTTGCGGGGCGCCTCGCGCCCTAGCGCAGCACCCGCGACATGAACATGTAGCGGTCGCGCGGCTTGAAGCGCGACCGCGCGTAGAAGCGCTGGGCGTCCTCGTCGGTGTGGTCCACCTCGAGGTGCAGCGCCCGGACGCCGGCCTCGCGGAGCGCCTTGGCGATCTCGTTCAGCGCCTCGCTGCCCATGCCGCGCCGACGCACGGCGGGGCGGATGTAGACCTCGTCCACGATCGCATCGAGCCCGCCGTACTCCACCGACCAGCCGAAGGTGATCACGATGTAGCCCACCGGCGCCTTGCGCGGGCCGACCAGCCAGATCGCCCCGTGCGGCGAGCCCTCGAGCAGCGGCGCGATGGCGTCCGCCTGATGCGCCGGATCGGTCTCGTAGCCCTGTTCGTGGTGGAAGGCGGCGACCAGCGGCAGAAGCTTTTCCGCGTCGTCCGGCCCGGCGAGGTGCAGCGATTTCATGTCAGCCTTTCGCGAGAGGTGCTGCCGTCCCCTAGGGCATAAGGCCCTCGGAAGAAAGGGGCGCGGGGCGGGGATCGGCGGAGCTTCGCCCCTAGCGGGGAAAGAGGTCCTCGGGCGGGGCCATCCCGGGCAGGGCCGCCATGCGCGCGATCCAGCCCGCCATGGCGGGCGAGGGGGACTGGCCCGCCTTCTCGACCCATTGGACATAGCCCCAGACCGCGCAATCGGCGATGCCGGGGGTCTCGCCGTGGAAAAACGGCCCGGCGCCGAGCATCAGCTCGAAGCGCACGCGGTCGGTGGCATAGCGCCCCTCGAGCCAGTCGAGCGCGCCGGGCGGGAAATGATCGCCGCCGGGCCGCCGCGCCTCGATGAGCTGGGGCAGGCACATGCCGATGCGGTTGGCCTCCCAGAACAGGACCTCGCGGGCGCGGCGCATCATATCCGGGTCGGTGCCGCCGAGGACGCCGAAGCGGCTGGCGATCTCCAGCAGGATCGCGCCCGACTGCACATGCGGCGCGCCGTCGATCATCAGGCAGGGCACCTCACCCGCGGGGCTCGCGGCCAGGAACGCCTCCGGGCGGGTCTCGCGCGGCTCCCAGATCTCGATCCGGCGGGTCTCATGCTCGAGACCCGCGAGCCGCAGCGCCAGCGCCACCTTGCAGGCATGGCCCGAGTCCGGGTGACCATAGAGAAGAAGCCCGCTCACAGCCGGCCCAGCCGGTCGGTGAGAAGGTCGAAGAACCCCTCGGCGTCGATCTCGCGCATGAAGGTGGCATTGGCGGGCCTGTCGGTCACCCGCCACCAGTCGGCGACGGTCATGCCCATGCAGAGCTCCGACGTGGTCTCGATCTCGACGTTGATGTGCCGCCCCGAGAAGAGCTCGGGCCGGATCAGATAGGCGGTCACGCAGGGGTCGTGCAGCGGCGCGCCCTCGGAGCCGTATTTCTCGCGGTCGAAGCGTTCGAAGAAGTCGGTCATCTCGGCCACGGCAATGCCGACCGGCGTGCCGAGCGCGCGGAAGGCGTCGTTGCGAGGCTTGGTCACCAGCGCCTTGTGGGTCACGTCGAGCGGCATGACGGTGATCGGCGCGCCCGCGGCGAAGACCTCGGCGGCGGCCTCGGGGTCGACGTAGATGTTGAACTCGGCGGTGGGGGTGATGTTGCCGACCTCGAAATAGGCCCCACCCATGAGCACGATCTCGGCGATGCGCGGGGCGATGTCGGGGGCGCGGCGCAGCGCGGTGGCGATATTGGTCAGCGGGCCGAGCGGGCAGAGGGTGACGGTGCCCGGGGGCTCGGCGCGCAGCGACTCGATGATGAAATCCACCGCGTGCCGGTCCTCCAGCGCCATGCTCGGCTCGGGCAGCTCGGGGCCGTCGAGGCCGGTCTTGCCGTGGACGTGCTCGGCGGTGACCAGATCGCGCCCGAGCGGGCGGTCGCAGCCCGAGAAGACCCGCACATCGGGCCGGCCGGCCAGCTCGCAGACCACGCGGGCGTTCTTGGCGGTCAGCTCCAGCGGCACGTTGCCGGCGACGGCGGTCACGCCCAGCACCTCGATCTCCTCGGGCGAGGCGAGCGCCAGAAGGATCGCCACGGCGTCGTCCTGGCCGGGATCGGTGTCGATGATGATCTTGCGGGGGGTCATGGGCGTCCTCTGCACTTGCGCCGGAAAAGTCGTGGCACTTCGCGCCGGGGCGCGCAAGCGCCGGGGGGCGGGGCCGGGACGTGGCAGGACGGCGCCGGGCAGGGCGGCTGTGACCGGCTTGCACGGGCGCGGGGCCGGGCTGTCACAAACGGGTTAGACTTCCGCGCGCGCATCGGCTAACCGGAGGCCACGGCGCTCGTTAGCGCTAACGATTTTGTCCATCCGGCCCGCCTGCCATTGCGGAAGGCGCGGCACTTTGGGCAGGAAGGACACGACACAGGACGAATCGGAGCTTCGATCATGGTTTCCCGCGTCATTCCGGTCGATCCCTTCGACCTCGTGATTTTCGGCGGCACCGGCGACCTCGCCCGCCGCAAGATCCTGCCGGGCCTGTTCCGCCGCTACTGCGCCGGACAGATGCCCCCCGATGCCAAGATCATCGGCGCGGCCCGCTCCGAGATGTCCTCGGAGGACTACCGCGAGATGGTCCGCGGCGCGGTCGAGGAGTTCGGCTCCGCCCCGCATGAGCCCGGGCAGCTTTCCAGTTTCCTCGAACGGATCGAATACGAGGCGGTCGACGCCATGGGCGACGGCGGCTGGCAGGAGCTGAAGTCGCATCTGCGCGACGACACGGTGCGCGCCTTCTACTTCTCGGTCGGGCCCTCGCTCTTCGGCAATATCGCCGAACGGCTGCGCGACAAGGGGCTGGCCGACGGCGAAAGCCGGATCGTCGTGGAAAAGCCCTTCGGCCATGACCTGGCCTCGGCCAAGGCGCTGAACGCCACGCTGGCGCAGCATTTCGACGAAACGCAGATCTACCGGATCGACCATTACCTCGGGAAGGAGACGGTGCAGAACCTCATGGCCGTGCGCTTCGGCAACATGCTGTTCGAGCCGCTCTGGAACTCGCAGTTCGTCGACCACATCCAGATCACCGTCTCCGAGACCGTCGGCGTCGGCGGGCGCGGGGCCTATTACGACAAGTCGGGCGCCATGCGGGACATGGTGCAGAACCACCTGATGCAGCTTCTGTGCCTGATCGCCATGGAGCCGCCGGCGAAATTCGACCCCGACGCGGTCCGCGACGAGAAGCTCAAGGTGATCCGCGCGCTCGACCCGGTGGAGCCGCATCACATCGTTCGCGGCCAATACGCCGAGGGCGGCGGCGAGGCGAGCTACCGCGAGCACGTCGAGGACGACAAGTCCCGCACCGAGAGCTTCATCGCCATGCGGGTCAACGTCTCGAACTGGCGCTGGGCGGGCACGCCCTTCTACCTGCGCACCGGCAAGCGGCTGCGGGCCCGCGCCTCCGAGATCGCGGTGGTCTTCAAGGATGCGCCGCATTCGATCTTCGGCGAAGAGGCCGGGCGGCACCGCAACGTGCTGTCGATCCGGCTGCAGCCGAACGAGGGCATGACGCTGGACGTCACCATCAAGGAGCCGGGCCCCGGGGGCATGCGGCTGGTGGACGTGCCGCTCGACATGACCTTCGCCGATGCGCTGGGCCCCGACGGCGAGGCCGTGCCCGACGCCTACGAGCGGCTGGTGATGGACGTGATCCGCGGCAACCAGACGCTCTTCATGCGGGGCGACGAGGTCGAGGCCGCCTGGGCCTGGACCGATCCGATCATCGAGGGATGGCGGTCGCGCAACGAGGTGCCGAAGCCCTACGACCCGGGCGGCTCGGGCCCCGAGGACGCGCTGATGCTCCTGCATCGCGACGGCCGCCGCTGGAGGGAGATCAAGCCATGACCTACCGCCTGGAAGAATACGCCGACCGCGAGATGCTCGCGATCAACCTCGCCAACAAGCTCGCCGGAGAGCTGCGCGGCGCCCTGGCCCGGGCCGAGCGGGTGGCCTTCGCGGTGCCCGGCGGCACCACGCCGGGGCCGGTCTTCGACGACCTCTGCTCGGTCGATCTGGACTGGGACCGCGTCGACGTCATGCTGACCGACGAACGCTGGGTGCCCGAGGAGAGCGAACGCTCCAACACCCGGCTCCTGCGCCAGCGGCTCCTGGTCGAGAAGGCCGCCGCGGCGCGGCTCCTGCCGATGTATATGCCCTGCCAGACCCCCGAGGACCGGCTCGACGAGATCGCCCAGATCATCGCGCCCGAGCTGCCGCTCTCGGTGGTGCTGCTGGGCATGGGCTCGGACATGCACACCGCCTCGCTCTTTCCCGGCGCCGACCGGCTGGAGCAGGCGCTCGACCGGCGCGCGCCGATCCTCATGCCGATGCGCGCCGCCGGCGCGCCCGAGCCGCGGGTGACGCTGACCGCGCCGGTGCTGAACGGCGCGCTCTCGAAGCACGTCCTGATCACCGGCCCCGAGAAGCGCGAGGCGCTCGAGAAGGCCCGGGGCAAGTCCCACGCGGAAGCCCCGATCAATGCCGTGCTCGACGGCGCCACGGTTCACTGGGCGGAGTAAAGACATGTTCGACGCGCTGAAGTCCCTTGCCAGCCAGATCGGCGACCGCCGCATCGAGGCGCTTTTCGACGAGAATGCCAACCGCGGGCCGGAGTTCAGCCTGAAGGCGGCCGGGCTGTTCTTCGACTACTCCAAGACCCAGCTCGACGAGCAGATCCGCGCCGCACTGCTGACCCTGGCGCGGGAACGCGGGCTCGAGGCGCGCCGCGAGGCGATGTTCACCGGCCATCCGATCAACGAGACCGAGGGCCGGGCGGTCCTGCACACCGCGCTGCGCAACCTCGACGGCGGGCCGGTGCATGTGGCGGGCGAAGACGTCATGCCCGAGGTCCGCGAGACGCTGTCGCGGATGGAGGGCCTCGCCGCCGAGATCCGCGCCTCGGATGTGACCGATGTGGTCAACATCGGCATCGGCGGCTCGGACCTCGGCCCGGCCATGGCCTACAAGGCGCTCGGGCCCTATTGCGACGGGCCGCGCTGTCATTTCGTCTCGAATGTCGACGGCGCCGACATCGCCGACACTCTGCGCGGGCTCGACCCCGAGACGACGCTCTTCATCGTCGCCTCCAAGACCTTCACCACCATCGAGACCATGACCAACGCGCGCACCGCGCGGGCCTGGCTGATGGACCGCGAGGTCAGCCCCGAGGGCCGCTTCGTGGCGCTCTCCTCGAACCAGGAGAAGGCCGCCGAATGGGGCATCCCGCCCGAGCGCACCTTCGGCTTCGCCGATTGGGTCGGCGGGCGCTACTCCATGTGGGGGCCGATCGGCCTGTCCTTGATGATCGCCATGGGCGGCGCGGCCTTCCGCGCCTTCCTGCGCGGCGGCCAGGAGGTCGACCGCCATTTCGAGGCCGCCGAGCTGCACGAGAACCTGCCGGTGCTGCTGGCGCTGGTCGGCATCTGGCACAATCAGGTGCTGGGCCATGCCACCCGCGCGGTCCTGCCCTACGACGACCGGCTGGCGCGGCTGCCGGCCTATTTCCAGCAGCTCGAGATGGAGAGCAACGGCAAGCGCGTCGCCATGGACGGCAGCGATCTGCCCTATGACAGCGGCCCGGTGGTCTGGGGCGAGCCCGGCACCAATGGCCAGCACGCCTTCTACCAGCTCATCCACCAGGGCACCCGGGTCATCCCTTGCGAGTTCCTCCTGGCCGCGCGCGGCCACGAGCAGGACCTGCGCCACCACCACGACCTGCTGATCGCCAACTGCCTGGCGCAGTCCGAGGCGCTGATGCGCGGGCGCGACCTCGAGGAGGCGCGCGGCAAGGTCGCGGGCCAGTTCGAGGGCACCGAGCTCGAGCGCCAGGCGCGCCACCGGGTCTTCCCGGGCAACCGCCCCTCGGTCACCCTGGTCTACCCGCAGCTCACCCCCGAGGTGCTGGGCAAGATCGTGGCGCTCTACGAGCACCGGGTCTTCGTCGAGGGGGTGATCCTCGGCATCAACTCCTTCGACCAATGGGGCGTGGAGCTGGGCAAGGAACTGGCGAATTCGCTGGGCCCCGTGGTCACCGGAGAGGCCGACGCCAGCGGCAAGGACGGCTCGACCCGGCAGCTGGTGGACTTCGTGCACCTCTATCGCGACGGCGACTAAGCCTTTGGCCTGATGCGCTAATCCGGGCGGCCCCTGCAATGCATGAGGCCGCCCTGGGTTCCGAAAATTTTGTGACTTTTATTTACGCCTAATTCGGAACGCAGCCGATCTGTCCCGTGTTCTCGGACCAGTTGCATGAGAGACAGAAAGGAGCTTTCCGAATGACTCGCATTATGACCTCCGCACTCGCCCTGACCCTGGCCACCGGCACCGCATTTGCCGACAGCCACACCGCCGGCCAGGACATGGAGAACGCCGCAGAGCAGACCGGCGACGCGATCAAGAAGAGCGCCGAGGCGACCGAGAACGCCGCCGAAAACGCGGCCCAGACCGCCGAGAACGCCGGCGAGGAGATGGCGAACGAGGTCAAAGAGGCCGCCGGCATCGCCGAGGACGCCGAGCTCATCCGCACCCGCGACATCACCGACGGCCCGGTCTATTCGGTCAACGCCGAGGACGGCATCGAGAACATCGGCGCAGAGACCTATGACTCGGTCTCCGACGACTGGGACCAGATCGGCTCCATCGAGGACGTGGTCCTCACCCGCGAGGGCGAATTCCGCGGTGTCGTGATCGAGATCGGCGGCTTCCTCGACCTGGGCGACAAGCACGTCTTCATGTCCACCGACGACGTGCAGCTGGTGCCCGTGGATGACGTGAACTACGCGCTGGCCGTGGGTCAGAGCGAAGAGCAGCTCGAAGAGATGGAAGGCGTCGACGAGACCTTCTGGCAGTAATCCTGCGCTCTCGAGATGACGGAAAGGCCGGGCGGTTTGCCCGGCCTTTTTTGTGTGGGGGATAGCGCCTCGGTCTTTATTCGGCGGGTGATCTGTGCGCGGCGGGCTCAGGGCTCCGACGCTCCAGGAAATTGGGGCGCGGCTTTAGGTGCCAAGCGCAGCCCTCCCGGACTTCCCCGCGCCCCGGCGGCTCACCCCTCGTCGGGAATGTCGAACCCCGGCGCGGCCAGCTCGAAGCCCGAGAAGCGGAACCCCGGCGAGACCGTGCAGCCCACGAGCGTCCAGTCGCCGGTGGTCTCGGCCGATTGCCAGGCGCCCTCGGGGATGACGATCTGGGGGCTCTCGCCGGCCAGCAGGTCCGGTCCCAGCACCAGCCGCTCGGCCGGGCCCTCGGCGCTCTCCGCCTGGCGCAGGATCAGCGGCGCGCCGGCGTAGAAATGCCAGATCTCCGCGGCATCGACCCGGTGCCAATGGCTGCGCTCGCCCGCCGCCAGGAGGAAATAGATCGCCGTGCCCGAGGCCCGCTCGGCCCCCGGCCCGATCCAGGTCTCGCGGTAATGCCCGCCCTCGGGATGGGGCGAGAGACCCAGGTGGGCGATGATCCCGTCGGCTGTCATGGCGGTCCTTTCCGGTGGGGCGGCGGTGAGGGTTATCTGGCGGGAACCCTGCAAGATCGCGCGGGGCAAGGGAAGGCCGGAGCGGGGATCGGTGGGCAGGGGACGCCCAGGCGGGCAGGGGGCGCTCAGGGGGGGATCGCACCGGTTAGAGGGACGCACACCGCCAATCATGGCGGGAAAGTAATGCGCTCCGTCTATCGTGTGGGATGCGGAAAGCGCGTCGCCAGACGCGGCCGGTGGGACACGCCCGCCGCTGGTGCCTCTCCGCGGGCAACACGCGGAACAGAGGGCGCGCGCTGGACCGGGGGCCGGCGCTGCCGACTTCTGAGCGGAGCGCTTAATGGCAGCAAGGTCAGGACTAAAGACGAGCTAAGCACGCCACCCACAAGAGCGCCGGCCCATCGGGCCGGTCCGGCGCGCGCCCGGCATCTTCGATGCTATTCGGGCGCAAGAAGGGCGCGGCGCCGTAAAAAGCCCCTCCGCGCGGTGCCCTTGCGCGCCCTTAACGCCCCGAGGGCCAGTCTCCCGCCCATCCCTCATCGCCCAGGAGACCCCCGCCATGTCGCAGACCCATCCCCGGATCGACCGCATCGCCCGGGCCATCGTCGCCCGCGAGGGCGGCTACGTGAACGACCCCGACGACCCCGGCGGGGCGACCAAGCACGGGGTCACGCTGACGACCCTGCGGCGTCTGGGCCGTGACCTCGACGGGGACGGCACGGTCACGCTCTCCGACCTCCGCCGCCTCACGCCCGAGCAGGCCCGCGACCTTTTCCTGCAGCATTACTACCGCGCGCCGGGCATCGACGGGCTGCCAGAGACCCTCCAGCCCAGCGTCTTCGACATGCAGGTCAACGCAGGGACCCAGGCGGTGAAGATCCTCCAGCACCTCCTGGGCGAGATGGGCTGGCGCCTTGCCATCGACGGGATCATCGGCCCGGCCACCCGGCGCGCCGCCGCGGAGGCCGCCGCCCAGGCCCCCGCGCATCTCTCCGATTCCTATGGGATCGCCCGGCGGAACTACTATTTCGCCCTGGCCGACCGCCGCCCGGCCTCGCGCAAATACGTCCGCACCCGCGCTGGCGGCAAGGGCGGCTGGATCACCCGGGCCGAGGAGTTCATCGCCCCGCGCTACCACCTGAGCGCGCGGGCCTTCGAGCGGAGGGTCGCGGCATGGGGCTGATGGAGCTGATCTTCGGCTCGGGGCGCAACGTCCTGGCCGAGACCGCGCAGGTCTTCCGCGCCAGCGCCGAGAACGAGGCCGCCCGCGCCCAGGCGCTGCAGGAGGCCGCCCTGGCGCAATTCGCCGCCGAGGTGGCGCGGCCCCGCAAAGGCTGGTTCGACCGGCTGATCGACGGGCTGAACCGGCTGCCGCGCCCGGCCATGGCGCTGGGGACCATCGGGCTTTTCGTGGCGGCGCTGATCGATCCGGCCTGGTTCGGCACGCGGATGGCCGGGGTGGCGCTGGTGCCGGAGCCGCTCTGGTGGCTGCTGGGCGCGGTGGTCAGCTTCTATTTCGGCGCGCGCCACCAGGCCAAGGGGCAGGACTTCCAGCGCGAGCTGGCCGCCGGGATCACCGCGCTGCCCGACATGCTGGCGCGTCTGCGCGCGCTCGAGGGGCCGGGGGCACCGGGGGAGGACCGGGGGCAGGGCGCGGACGTCGAAGCCCAAGCCTCCACGCGGCGCGCCCGTGAAGGCACGCGCGCCACCTCCGCCTGGACCCCGGCCAGACCCGAGGGCACCCCGGCACCCACCGCGACAAGCCGTGCGAAACCAACCGACCCCACAGACACACGCCCCCAACCCGGCCCCCCGGCGCAGCCCTCCAACACCGACACCTCCACCGCCGAGCCGAACGCCGCGCTGGCCGCCTGGCGCGCCTCTCGCGGCCAATAACAAGCGCGACAAGTTGATCCGGGGCGGGCCTGTTCCCATTGGCCCGCCCCGCGTTTCGTGCCAGATATTCGGGCATGATCACAGAGTTCGGCCACTTCGCCCTCATCCTCGCCTTCCTGGTCGCCGTGGTGCAGACCGTCGTGCCGCTGGTCGGCGCGCACAAACGCTGGTCGGGCTGGATGGCCGTCGGCGAACCGGCGGCGACCACGCAGTTCCTGCTCGTGGGCTTTTCCTTCGCCGCCCTGGTCCATGCCTTCGTGACCTCGGACTTCTCGCTCGACCTGGTGGTCAACAACTCCCATTCGGCGAAACCGATGATCTACAAGATCTCGGGCACCTGGGGGAACCACGAAGGCTCGATGCTGCTTTGGGTGCTGATCCTGGCGCTCTTCGGGGCCATGGCGGCCTGGTTCGGGGGCAATCTGCCCGAGACGCTGAAGGCCCGCGTCCTGGCGGTGCAGGCCTCGGTGGGCGTGGCCTTCTACGCCTTCATCCTCTGGACCTCGAACCCCTTCACCCGGCAGGCGGTGCCGCCCTTCGACGGGCAGGACCTGAACCCGCTTCTGCAGGACCCCGGGCTGGCGCTGCATCCGCCGTTTCTCTACCTGGGCTATGTCGGCCTCTCGATCTGCTTCTCCTTCGCGGTCGCCGCGCTGATCGAGGGCCGGGTCGATGCCGCCTGGGGCCGCTGGGTGCGGCCCTGGACGCTGGCGGCCTGGATCTTCCTGACCATCGGCATCGGGCTCGGCTCCTGGTGGGCCTATTACGAGCTTGGCTGGGGCGGATTCTGGTTCTGGGACCCGGTGGAGAACGCCTCCTTCATGCCCTGGCTCTTCGCCGCGGCGCTCCTGCATTCGGCCATCGTGGTCGAGAAGCGCGAGGCGCTGAAGGCCTGGACGATCCTCCTCGCGATCCTGGCCTTCGGCTTCTCGCTGATCGGCACCTTCATCGTTCGCTCGGGCGTGCTGACCAGCGTGCATGCCTTCGCCAGCGACCCCGAGCGCGGGGTCTTCATCCTGATGATCCTGGTGGCCTTCACCGGCGGCGCGCTGACGCTTTTCGCGGCCCGCGCGGGCTCCATGCAGGCCAAGGGCGTCTTCGGCGTGGTCAGCCGCGAGAGCGCGCTGGTGGCCAACAACATCCTGCTGGCGGTCTCCTCCTTCGTGGTCTTCGTGGGCACGATCTGGCCGCTGGTGGCCGAGATGGCCTTCGACCGGAAGCTCTCGGTCGGGCCGCCCTTCTTCAACGCGGCCTTCACGCCCTTCATGGTGGCCCTGGGGCTGATCCTGCCCTTCGGGGCGATGATCTCCTGGAAGCGCGGCAAGACCTCGCGGCTCGTGAAGAGCCTCGTGCCGGTTTTCGTGCTGGCGCTGGCGCTGGCGGCGCTGGCCTGGGCGATGCAGAGCGGACGCTCGGCACTGGGGCCGGTGGGGCTCTTCCTCGGGGCTTGGATGGTCGGGGGCGCGCTGGTCGACCTCTGGTCGCGCACCGGGCAGAGCCGCGACCTGTCGCGCCTGGCGCGGCTGCCGCGCGCGGACTGGGGCAAGTCGGTGGCCCATGGCGGCCTCGGCATCCTCTTCATCGGGGTCGCGGGGCTCATGGCCTGGGAGAAAGAGGACATCCGCGTCGTCCAGGTCGGCGAAAGCTTCGAGGTCGCGGGCTTCACCCTGACGCTCGACGACGTGCAGCGGGTGCGCGGGCCGAACTACACCTCGGTCATGGGCTTCGTGACCCTGGCGCGCGACGGCGCCGAGGTGGCCCAGCTGCGCCCGGAAAAACGCAACTACCCGGTGGCGCGCATGCCCACCACCGAGGCGGCGATCGACTACCGCGCGATGCGCGACGTCTACGTGGTGATCGGCGACCGGCAGGACGACGGCGGCTGGGTCATGCGGACCTACATCAAGCCGCTCGCGAACTGGATCTGGGCGGGCTGCCTGATCATGTCGCTGGGCGGCGCGCTGAGCCTCTCGGACCGCCGCTTCCGGGTGGCCGCCGGCGCGCGCAAGCCGCGCCCCGGCCAGGTGCCGGCGGAATGAGGGCGCTGCGGAGCCTCGCCCTGGCCTTGGCGCTGGCCGCGGCCCCGGGCCTGCCCGCGGGCGCGGTGCAGCCCGACGAGGTGCTGGAGGACCCCGCCCTCGAGGCCCGGGCGCGGCAGATCTCGGAGGGGCTGCGCTGCCTCGTCTGCCGCAACGAGTCGATCGACGAGAGCAACGCCTCGCTCGCCCGCGACCTGCGGCTCCTGGTGCGCGAGCGGCTGAGCGCGGGCGACAGCGACGAAGAAGTGGTCGACTACATCGTCGAGCGCTACGGCGAATACGTGCTTCTGAACCCGCAGGCCGACGGCTGGAACTGGCTGCTCTGGGGCGCCGGGCCGCTGATGCTGCTGATCGCGGGCGGGCTCGGCGCGGGCTACCTGCGCGGGCGCGCCAGGGCCCGGCCCGAGACCGAGGAGGGCCTCAGCCCCGAAGAGAAGCGCCGGCTCGACGACCTCCTCGGGCGGTGACGCCGCGTAGCGCTTTGCCTTTCGCCCGCGGGCCATGTTTGATGGCGCGCAACACGAGGCGAGAGGGGGAGCCCCATGCAATACGAGACGATCACCTACGAGGTCCGCGACGATGTCGCCGTGGTCACCATGAACCGCGCCGACGTGATGAACGCGCTCAACACCCAGATGCGGGCCGAGATCACCCACGCCATGAAGCAGGGCGGCGAAGAGGCCCGCTGCGTGGTGCTGACCGGCACCGGACGGGCCTTCTGCTCGGGCCAGGACCTGGGCGACCGGGGCACCGCGAACAACCTCGACCTGGAGCGCACGCTGCGCGACGAATACGTGCCGATGCTGCGCGCCGTGGTCGACTGCCCGGTGCCGACCATCGCCGCGGTCAACGGCGCCGCGGCCGGGGCAGGGGCCAACCTCGCGCTGGTCGCCGACGTGGTGATCGCCACCGAGAGCGCCTTCTTCAGCCAGGCCTTCACGCGCATCGGGCTTATCCCGGATGCCGGCGGCACCTGGGCGCTGCCGCGGCAGATGGGGCTGGCCAAGGCCATGGGCGCGGCGCTTTTCGCCGAGAAGATCACCGCGCGGCAGGCGGACGACTGGGGGATGATCTGGGAGGCCGTGGCCGACGAGAGCTTCGAGAGCCACTGGCAGTCCCGCGCCGCGCATCTGGCCAAGGGCCCGACGGCGGCCTTCCAGAAGGTGAAACAGGCGCTGCACGCGAGCTTTGCGAACGATCTCGAGGAGCAGCTGGCGCTCGAGGCCAAGCTGCAGGGCGAATGCGGCAAGACCCGGGACTTCAAGGAGGGCGTGGTGGCCTTCCTGGAGAAGCGGCCGCCGGCGTTTGAGGGGCGGTGAAGACCGCGTAGCAGCTAGCTAGCGATTTGGCTCCGATGATTTCTTCTGGCCCCGTCTGCTTCAAAGCTAAATAAGCGAGATCTAGTAAAACCGTCTGATGGTGATCTGATCACGCACAGTGGCTTTTGAGATTGAAGCACTTTGGGGGGCTTCTACCGCTCATTCGCAAGCTAGGTCATTTTGACGACTATGTTGTGAATGGGCGGATTAAGCAAAGGATTGCATTGAACCCACCGGTTGCATCCCATCTGCATTGCAGAAGGATGTAGCGGAAACGGGAAAGTGCCTTCTCCTCGGCGAGAAACCCGAGATGGGGAAACTTCTCCAGGTTAGCTTTGCTAAAGAACTCACCCTGATTTGCTCCAAACGTCGCTGACCCGTCCGAATACGCACAAGTCCAGTTTTTGGCGTCAAAAATCGTGCAGTCTTCGTATTCGTTTAGGAAATCCCCGGTTCGACTGACGACCTTGTCCTGTTGGACGCGATATTCTGTGACTGCACGGGGAAATAGCTTGGGTTGCCCTTGTTCCGGGTCAATGGCGTCAGAAGCCGTGTAAGCGACAAAAATTTCTCGATCAAAGTTGAGATCGAAAATCGCGAAGACGAACCACGAGACGATGAACAAGCTGGCAATGCCTCTCATCCTCAAGGTTTAGCACGGCGACATCGAAACACGATCCCCCCTTAGCCCACAAAAAAACCGCGGCACCCTCGGTGCCGCGGCTCAAATCTCTCGCGAAGAGCTCCCCGCCTCAGCGGGTCTCGATGTCCGAGTAGTCCCGCTCGGTGTTGCCCAGGTAGAGCTGCCGCGGGCGGCCGATCTTGTTCTGCGGATCGTTCAGCATCTCCTTCCACTGGCTCACCCAGCCGACCGTGCGCGAAAGCGCGAAGATCGGGGTGAACATCGAGGTCGGGAAGCCCATGGCCTCGAGGATGATGCCCGAGTAGAAATCCACGTTCGGGAAGAGCTTCTTCTCGGTGAAATAGGGGTCCGCGAGGGCCTGTTTCTCCAGCTCCTTGGCGGTCGCCAGCACCGGGTTGTTCTCGATCCCCATGAGGTCGAGCACCTCGTCGGCGGACTGTTTCATCACCTTCGCGCGCGGGTCGAAGTTCTTGTAGACCCGGTGGCCGAAGCCCATCAGGCGGAAGGGATCGTTCTTGTCCTTGGCGCGCGCGATGAACTCGGGGATGCGCTCGGGCGAGCCGATCTCCTTGAGCATCTCGAGGCAGGCCTGGTTGGCGCCGCCGTGTGCGGGGCCCCAGAGGCAGGCAATGCCGGCGGCGATGCAGGCGAAGGGGTTGGCGCCCGAGGAGGAGGCCAGCCGCACCGTCGAGGTCGAGGCGTTCTGCTCGTGGTCCGCGTGCAGCGTGAAGATCCGGTCCATGGCGCGCGCCAGGATCGGGTCGACGACATATTCCTCGGCCGGCACGGCAAAGCACATATGCAGGAAGTTCGCCGCGTAGGACAGGTCGTTGCGCGGATAGACGAAGGGCTGGCCCACCGAATACTTGTAGGCCCAGGCCGCGATCGTCGGCATCTTGGCGATCAGCCGGTGCGAGGCGATCTCGCGCTGGTGCGGGTCCGAGATGTCGGTGGAATCGTGGTAGAAGGCCGACATGGCGCCGACCACGCCCACCATGATCGCCATGGGATGCGCGTCGCGGCGGAACCCGCGGAAGAAGTTCACCATCTGCTCGTGCAGCATGGTGTGGCGGGTGATCGTGCCCTCGAAGGTCTCGAGCTGCTGCGCAGAGGGAAGCTCGCCGTAAAGCAGCAGGTAGCAGACCTCGAGGTAATGCGACTTCGACGCCAGCTGGTCGATCGGGTAGCCGCGGTGCAGCAGCTCGCCCTTGTCACCGTCGATGAAGGTGATGGTCGAGTCGCAGCTCGCCGTCGAGGTATAGCCCGGGTCATAGGTGAAGACCCCGGCCTGGGCGTAGAGCTTGCGGATGTCGATCACGTCCGGCCCGGCGGTCGGCGAGTAGATCGGCAGGTCCCAGGAGTTTCCGTCGATGGAAAGCGTGGCGTTCTTGGTGCTGTCAGGCATGCGTCGTCCCTTCGTACTTCCTGTTGCGCGCCGGAAGGGCCGGCGCGGGCATTATGTCTGCGGCCGGACCGGCGGCGCGCCCTTGGCGCTCAGCCCGGTTCGGCCGCCGCTTGATCGAGCCGGAGGAGGCTTTCCTCGCGTCCCAGAACCAGCATCATGTCGAAAACGCTCGGGGTGACGGAGCGCCCGGCCAGGGCCGCGCGCAGGGGCCCTGCGAGCTTGCCGAACTTGATCCCGTTTGTCTCCGCGGCAGCCGTCAGAACGGCCTCGAGTTGATCTCGCGACCAGCTAGCATTTTGCAACTGCGGCGTCAATTCTGCCAGTATACCACGGGATACATCGTCCAGCGCCTTGGCCGCCTTCTCATCCGGCTCGATCGGCGCGGACGTCAGGATAAAGTGTCCCTTTTCAAGGAGTTCCGGCAGGGTCTTCGCGCGGTCTTTCAGGCAATACATGGCCCGAGCCAGCCCGTCTTTCTGGGCCTCGGTCAGGGCCGGCTGGCCGGCTGCCGCGAGGTAACCCTCGAGTTCTTGCAGCAGCGCAGCATCCTCCATGACCGCGATGTGCTGGCCGCAGATGTTCTCGAGCTTCTTGAAGTCGAGCCGCGCGGCGGATTTGCCGATGCCCGAGACGTCGAACCACTCCAGCGCCTGGGCGTCGGTGAAGAACTCGTCGTCGCCATGGCTCCAGCCCAGCCGCGCCAGGTAGTTGCGCATCCCCGGCGCCGGGTAGCCCATGACCTGGTATTCCTCGAGCCCCACCGCGCCGTGGCGCTTCGAGAGCTTCTTGCCGTCCGGCCCGTGGATCAGCGGGATATGCGCGTAGACCGGCACCGGCCAGCCCATGGCGGTATAGATGCCCATCTGCCGCGCGGCGTTGTTGAGGTGGTCGTCGCCGCGGATCACATGGGTCACGCCCATGTCGTGGTCGTCGACCACCACCGCCAGCATGTAGACCGGCGTCCCGTCCGAGCGCAGCAGCACCATGTCGTCGAGCTGGTCGTTGCGGATCTTCACGTCGCCCTGGACCGCGTCGGCGATCACCGTCTCGCCTTCGAGCGGGGTTTTCAGGCGCACCACGAAAGCCGCATCCGCCGGGTGATCGGCGGGATCGGCCTCGCGCCAGGGCGAGACGAAGAGGGTCGAGCGGCCCTCGGATTTGGCGGCCTCGCGGAAGGCCTCGATCTCTTCCTGGGTCGAGAAGCACTTGTAGGCCATGCCGCGTTCCAGCAGCGCCTGGGCGACCTCGGCGTGGCGCTCGGCGCGGTCGGCCTGGCTGACCACCTCGCCGTCATGGTCGAGCCCCAGCCAGTCGAGCCCCTTGAGGATCGCCTCGGTCGCCTCGGGGGTCGAGCGCGCCTTGTCGGTGTCCTCGATCCGCAGGAGGAACTTGCCGCCCCGGCCGCGGGCGAAGAGCCAGTTGAACAGCGCCGTCCGCGCGCCGCCGATGTGCAGATATCCGGTGGGCGAGGGGGCGAAACGGGTGACAATCCTGTCCGACATGAGCGGCGATTAACCTTTCCATAAGAGAGGGGGCGCATCCTGGTTGCGCGAGCCTTAGCGGCGCGACGGACAGAGGACAAGCATGGGCCGCATCGGGGGCAGCGTGGCGGATTTCCTGGCGGATCTGCTGGCGCGGCAGGCCGGGGCCTTCTTCGCCTGGGGCGTGGCCGCGCTGGCCGCGGGCATCGGGCTCTATTTCGCCCTCCGGGTGGAGCCGCCGCTCTGGGCGCTGGCCGCGCTTTGGATGCTGGGGCTGGCGGGGCTTTGGGCCGCGCGGCGGGTGGCGCTGGTGCCCCGGGCGCTGATCTGCGCGCTGGTCTTGCCGGCCTTGGGGCTGGCGCTGGCGGGCAGCCGGGCGCATCTGGTCGCGGGCCCGGTGATCGAAGGGCGCTATTACGGCCCGATCGAAGGGCGCATCGTCCAGATCGACCGCTCCGCCTCGGACAAGCTGCGGCTGACGCTCGACGGGGTGGTGCTGCCCTGGCACGCGCCCGAGGCGCTGCCGCGCCGGGTGCGCGTCTCGCTGCATGGCGCGCAGGGCTGGTTCGACCCGCGCCCCGGGCAGCGGGTGATCCTGACCGGCCATCTTTCCGCGCCCGGCGGCCCGGTAGAGCCCGGCGGCTTCGACTTCCGGCGCCACGCCTGGTTCCAGGGCGTGGGCGGCGTCGGCTACACGCGCAGCCCGGTGCTGTTGCTGGCCCCGCCTGAACCCGGGGCCTCGGGTTTGGGTGCGCTGCGCCACCGCGTCTCGGCGCGCCTCCAGGCGGGGCTGCCGGGGCCCGCGGGCGCCGTCGCCGCGGCGATCCTGACCGGCGACCGCAGCGCCATCCCGCGCGCGGTGACCCGCGACCTGCGGCAGGCGAACCTCGCGCATCTCCTGGCGATTTCAGGTCTGCACATGGGGCTGCTGACGGGGCTCGTCTTCGCCGTGGTGCGGCTCGGGCTGGTGGCCCTGCCGGGGGTCGGGCAGACTTGGCCGGTGAAGAAGATCGCCGCCCTCGCGGGGCTGGGCGCCGGGGCCGGCTACCTCGCCCTTTCCGGCGCCAATGTCGCCACCGAGCGCGCCTTTGTCATGGTGGCGATCATGTTCCTCGCGGTGCTCTTCGACCGCCGCGCGCTGTCGCTGCGCTCGGTCGCGCTGGCGGCGCTGGTGATCCTCGTCACCCGGCCCGAGGCGCTCCTCTCGCCCGGCTTCCAGATGTCTTTCGCCGCCACCGGTGCGCTGGTCGCGGCCTTCGCGGCCTGGCGCGACAGCGGGGTGGAGCGGCGCCTGCCGCGGCTCGCCCGGGGCCCCGCCGCGCTGGTGCTGTCGTCGCTGGTCGCGGGCGGGGCGACGGCGCCGATCGCCATGGCGCATTTCAACATCCTCGCCCATTACGGGCTGCTGGCGAACCTCCTGGCGGTGCCGCTCATGGGGCTCTGGGTCATGCCGCTGGGCCTTCTGGCGCTGGGGATGATGCCCTTCGGCCTCGAGGCGCTGCCGCTCCGGGCCATGGGCTGGGGGCTCGACTGGATCCTCGGCGTCGCGGCGCGGGTGGCGGGCCTGCCCGGCGCCCTCGGCCAGATCCGCGCGCCGCCCGAGATGGTGCTGCCGCTGATCACCCTGGCCTTCCTGCTGGTGCTCCTGACGCTCGGCCGGCTGCGGCTCCTGGCGCTGGCGCCCGCGGCGCTGGCGGCGCTTCTCTGGTCCGGGGCTGAGCGGCCCTGGCTCCTGATCGACCGGCAGGGCGTGCTGGTGGGACAGATGACGCACAAGGGCAGGGCGCTCTCGCGCCCGGCGGGCGCGGGCTTCGCCGCGCGGCTCTGGCTCGAGAATGACGGCGATGCCGCCGATCAGCCACGCGCCGCGGCGCGCTGGCCCGCGGTCACGCGTGTCACGCATCTGGGCGACCGCCAGGCGCTGGCGGGGTTCACCGGATGCAAAAAGGGCGAGATCCTGGTCAGCCGCTATGCCCTGGAGGCTACCCCGGGCTGCCGCGCCTATACGCCCGAGAGCCTGGCCCTGACCGGGCCTGTCGCGCTTTACCGCGACAGTGCCGATGCCAAAGCGCCCCTGCGCGAGGTCACCGCCGCCGCCCGCTCGGGCCCGCGGCTCTGGGTGCAGGGCGCGCCCGCGCCCCGCGAAAGGCTCGCGGGGCTGGCGGCGCGCTCGCTCAATAGGTTCGGATCAGCCCGACCAACCGGCCCTGAACCTTGACCGAGCCGCGCGGCAGCACGCGGGGCTCGTATGCCGGGTTCGCCGCCTCCAGCACGATCATGTCGTCCTTGCGGCGGAAGCGTTTCAGCGTCGCCTCGTAGCCTTCGACCTGGGCCACGACGATGTCGCCGTTCTGCGCCTCGGTCGTCTCGCGGATCACCACGACGTCGCCGTCGTTGATCCCGGCTTCGATCATCGAGTCGCCGCGCACCTCGAGGGCGAAATGCCGCCCCGCGCCCGAGAGCATGCTGCCCGGCACCGCGATGCCCGGAGGCGCGTCGTTGATCGCCTCGATTGGCATGCCCGCGGCGATCCGGCCCAGAAGCGGCAGCTCGCTGGCATGCACCGGCTCCACCGGGTCGGAATTGGCCGGGCGCCCGTCGGGGCGGTCGCCCTCGATCACCCGGGGCTCGAAGCCATGCGTGGCGCTGCCGCCAAGGCTTTCGGGCAGTTTCACGATCTCGATCGCGCGGGCGCGATGGGCGAGACGGCGGATGAAGCCGCGTTCCTCGAGCGCGGTGATCAGCCGGTGAATGCCCGACTTCGACCGGAGGTCGAGCGCCTCCTTCATTTCGTCGAAACTGGGGGGAACCCCGTCGCGCAGCACGCGCCGGTTGATGAAGTCGAGGAGATCGAGTTGTTTCTTGGTCAGCATGACACAAATTCCTGCAGCCTGTCCGCTTTTGTTCTACGTGCGTTCGCGTTTTGTGTCAACACGGGCGCGAATCGACCAGATATTGTGCGGGGTGACGTGATGCGCGCGCTCTTGGCCGTGGATGGCGGCGGCACGCGCTGCCGGATGCTCTTCGCAGAAGGCGCGTCGCGCGCCGAGGTGACCCTGGGCGGCTGCAACCTCTCGAGCGATTTTGCCAGCGGAATCAATGTCCTGACCGAAGGACTGTCGGCGCTGGAGGCGCAGTTGGGCCGCCCGCTGGCGCAGGTGCCCGCCTATTGCGCCCTGGCCGGGGTCGTCGACGACAGCATCGCCCGCCGCGCCGAGGCGGCGCTGCCCCTGGCCCGCGTTCGGGTCGAGGAGGACCGCCGCGCCGCGCTTTGGGGCGCGCTTGGTCCCCGGGGTGACGGCATGATCCTGCACGCCGGCACCGGCTCCTTCGTGGGGCTTCGCCGCGAGGGTCAGGCGCGCTTCGCCGGCGGCTGGGGCGCAAGGCTCGGCGACGAGGGTTCGGGCTACGCGGTCGGCCGCGCCGCCCTCAGGACCGCGCTGGCGGTGGGCGAGGGCCGGGCGCCCGAAGGCCCGCTCAGCCGTCGCATCACGCGCGAGATCGGCCCGCCCGCCCAGGTCATCGCCTTCGCCCAGGCGCGGGCCCCGCATGAGATCGCGGCGCTGGCCGAATGGGTCACCGAGGCGCAGGAGAGCGACCCCGCCGCCCGCGCGATCCTGACCGAAGCCGCGGGCGCGCTGACCGGGACCGCCCGCGAGATCGGCGCCCGTCCGGGCATGGCGCTTTGCCTGACCGGCGGGCTCGGCCCCGCGCTCGGTGCCTTCCTGCCCGAGGCCTTCCGCCCGGGCCTCACCCCCGCCGCGGGCCGCCCGCTTGACGGCGCGCTGCGCCTCGCGGCGGATTTCGCGGAGAGCCTCGCATGACCCGGATCACCTATCTCAACGCCCGGCTCTTCGACGGCTGGGACCTGCACGAGCCGCAGCCCGTCAGCTTCGAAGGCGGGCGGCGGCTGCCCGAGGCCGACCCTGGCGGAGGCGCGACGGCGGACCTCGAAGGCGACATCCTGGCCCCGGGCTTCGTCGATCTGCAGGTGAACGGCGGCGGCGGGGTGCTTTTCAACCACGACCCGAGCGCCGCGACGCTCCAGACCATCGCCCGCGCGCACCGGCGGCTCGGCACCGCGCATCTTCTGCCGACGCTGATCACCGACACCCCCGAGGTCACCCGCGCCGCCATCGCGGCCGCGCGCGAGGCCTGCGCTGCACGGGTGCCGGGCATCGCGGGGTTGCACCTCGAGGGCCCGCATCTCTCGGTCGAAAAATGCGGCGCCCATGACCCCGCGCTGATCCGCCCGATGACCGAGGAAGACCTCGCGACGCTTCTCGCCGCCGCCCGCGATCTGCCCTGTCTGAAGGTCACGCTGGCGCCCGAGTCGGTCAGCGAGGCGCAGGTTGCAGCACTGGCCGAGGCCGGGGTCTACGTGGCGCTTGGCCATAGCGCCTGCGACGCCGAGACCGCGCGCGCCTATATCCGCGCCGGGGCGCGCGGCGTCACACATCTCTACAACGCCATGAGCCAGCTGAGCGCGCGCGCCCCGGGCCTGACCGGCGCGGCCCTGGCCGAGGGCGTCTGGGCCGGGCTCATCGCCGACGGGGTGCATGTGGCGCCCGAGGCCATGCGCGTGGCGCTCGCCGCCAACCCGCGGGTCTTCCTGGTCAGCGACGCCATGGCGGTGGCTGGCACCGAGGCCACGGAATTCACCCTGAACGGGAGGCGTATCCTGCGTGCGGGCGGAGAGCTGCGGCTCGAGGACGGGACGCTGGCGGGGGCGGATCTGGACCTCGCGCGGGCGGTCTCGGTGCTGATGCGCGCCTGCCACGCGCCGCTGCCCTGGGCCCTGGCGCGCGCCACCCGGCTGCCCGCCGAGGCGGCCGAGCTGCGCGGCGGGGCAGGGCGGCTGCGCCCCGGCGACGCGGGCCGTCCGATCCGGCTGCGGCAGGGGCCTGAGGGTCTGGCGCTGGTGCCGCTGCCGATGGGGTGACGCGGGGCGCGCGTGCTTTGGGGTATGATTTTGCGGCTGGGAGGGCCGATAGCGCGGCAAGGGGCCTGCAAAGGTCTCGCCGCCCTAAGCCCGACGGGCGGCGAGCCGGCCAGACGGTGCGCCGGGTCGGCAAAGTGCCGCCCCCCGCAACGACCTTCAGCGAGCGGTCAAAGCCGCACCGCGCCCGCCTTGGACCAAACCGACAGCCTGCCTCAGCCCAGCCCCCGCAAGAGCGCCTGCGACGGCTCGCCCGTCACCGCCAGCCCCTGCGCCGCCTGGTAGGCGCGGATCGCCTCGGTGGTCTTCGGCCCGATCACCCCGTCGGTGCCGCCGGTGTCGAAGCCCCGCGCGGTCAGCCGCTCCTGCAGGCGGCGGCGGTCCTCCACCGTCAGCCCGTATTCATCCGGCCCGAAACTCGCCGAGAGCGGCGGCGCGCCCGCGATCCGCGCGGCCAGGTAGCCCACCGCCAGTGCGTAGTTCTCGGAGTTGTTGTAGCGCAGGCCCACGTCGAAGTTGCGCGAGGCCAGGAAGGCCGGCCCGCCCGCGCCCGCAGGTGTAAAGAGCGCCGCCTCGCCGAGCTCCGGCAGGGGGCCGCCGCGCGCCGGCCGCACACCCGCCGCGGCCCAGGCCGAGGTCGCCCGCCGCGCCCCGCGCTCGGTCGGCAGACCCGCGGGCGCCGTCACCTCGACCAGCAAAGGCAGACCCCGCCGCCAGCCGCTGTCGGCCAGATAGGCCGCCGCCGAGGCCAAGGCGTCGGTCGGATCCTCCGCCCAGATGTCGCGCCGCCCGTCGCCGGTGAAATCCACCGCATGGGCCTGGAAGGTGGTCGGGATGAACTGCGTGTGCCCCATGGCCCCGGCCCAGGAGCCGGTCAGCCGCTCGGGCGTGGTGTCGCCGCGCGCCAGGATGCGCAGGGCGGCCAGGAGCTGGGCCTCGAAGAAGGCCCCGCGCCGCCCGTCGAAGGCCAGGGTCGAGGTGGCCGAGACCACCGGGATGTCCCCGCGCCGCGCGCCGAAGCGGCTCTCCACCCCCCAGATTGCCGTCACGACCGAGGCCGGCACGCCGTAGCGCGCCTCGATCCGGGCGAGGGTGTCCGAGAAGGCCGCGTATTTCTGCCGCCCGGTGGTGACCCGCGCCTCGCCCGCGACGATGTTGAGGTAGTCCTCGAAGCTGCGCTTGAACTCGGTCTGGTTGCGGTCACGCTCGACCACGCCGGGCAGGTAGCCCGCCCCCCGGAAGGCCCGCGCCAGCGTCGCCTCGGGGATCCCTTGCGCCGCCGCCCGGCCGCGGAAACTGGCGACCCAGGCGTCATAGGCGGCATTGGGCTGGGGCCTCAGCCCCGGGTCACCCACGGGCGCGGGGCTCGTCGCCACCGGCAAGCCGGCGCCACCGCCGCAAGCGGACAGAAGGCCCGCCGCGGCGAGCGAGGTGAAGGTTCTGCGGGTCAGGGTCATGGGGGTGCTCGGGAGTTGTGAAATTATCTGCCTCGCGCCCGAGTGTGGCGCGGCGCCGCCCGCCCGGCAAGAGACCGCCGGGGCACCGGCGGGCGGACGCCGAGGCCGCTCGGGCCTCGGGCGCGCCCGCCGAAACGCCCCCCGCTCAGAACCCCTGCGCCGCGGTCACCGCGCGGGTCCAGGCGGCGTATTTCGCCTCCCGGGTCTCGGCGTCCATGCCCGGTTCGAACTTGCGGTCCAGCGCCCACATCTCGGCAAAGCCCGCCTGGTCGGGGTAGATGCCGGCGCGCATGCCGGCGAGCCAGGCCGCGCCCATGGCCGTGGTCTCAAGGACCTCGGGCCGGTCCACATCGGCGCCGATGATGTCGGCCAGGAACTGCATCGCCCAGTCCGAGGCGCTCATCCCGCCGTCGACGCGCAGGGTGGCCGCGGCGCCTTCCCCGGCCCAGTCGGCGCGCATGGCGTCGAGCAGGTCGCGGGTCTGGTAGCCGACGCTTTCCAGCGCGGCGCGGGCGAACTCCTCGGGGCCGGAGTTGCGCGTCAGCCCGAAAATCGCGCCCCGGCATTCGGCGTTCCAGTAGGGCGCGCCGAGCCCGGTGAAGGCCGGCACCAGCACGACGTTCTGGCTTTCGTCGGCCTTCTCGGCCAGGGGCTGGGTCTCCTTGGCCTCGCGGATGATCTTCAGCCCGTCGCGCAGCCATTGCACCACGGCGCCGGCGATGAAGATCGAGCCCTCGAGCGCATAGGTCGGCTTGCCGTCGAGCTGGTAGGCGATGGTGGTCAGGAGCCGGTTCTCCGAGCGTACGGGCTCGGGCCCGGTGTTCAGCAGCGCGAAACAGCCGGTCCCATAGGTGGATTTCAGCATGCCCGGCTCGAAACAGGCCTGGCCGATGGTCGCCGCCTGCTGGTCGCCCGCCACGCCGAGGATCGGCAGCTCGCGGCCGAAAAGATCGGCGCGGGTGGTGCCGTAGTCCGCGGCGCTGTCGCGCACCTCGGGCAGCATCTCCATGGGGATGTCGAGGAGCTTGCAGATCGAGCTCGACCAGCGCCCCTTGCGGATGTCGTAGAGCATCGTGCGGCAGGCGTTGGTGGCATCGGTGGCATGGGTGCGCCCGCCCGTCAGCTTCCAGATCAGGTAGCTGTCGACGGTCCCGAACAGAAGCTTGCCGGATGTCGCGCGCGCCCGGTCGGGATCGACCTCGTCGAGGATCCACTTGAGCTTGGTCGCCGAGAAATAGGGGTCGAGCAGCAGCCCGGTGCGGTCGGTGACCATCTCCTCGTGGCCCGCGGCCTTCAGCTCCTGGCAGAGCGCTGAGGTCCGCCGATCCTGCCAGACGATGGCGCGATGCACCGCCTGGCCGGTCTCGGCGTCCCAGACCAGCGTGGTCTCGCGCTGGTTGGTGATGCCGATGCCGGCGATCTCCTCGGCGGGCAGCCCGGCCTTCTCGATCACCCCGCGGCAGGTCGCCGCCGTGGTGGTCCAGAGGTCCGAGGCCTCGTGTTCGACCCAGCCGCTGGCGGGGTAGTGCTGTTCGAACTCCTCCTGCGCGGTGGCGACGATGCGCAGCCGGTCGTCGAAGAGGATCGCCCGGCTCGAGGTGGTGCCCTGGTCGATGGCGAGGATATGGGTCATGCGGGGGGCCTCCGGTCTTCTCTCTCTCCCGTGTGCCCCAGAGAGAACCCGATGGAGCGCCGAGGTGCAATGCCCGCCGCCGCCTCCCGCGCCCCTGACCGCGCCGCCTGCCTCAAAAGCCCGCCGTCACCCGCTCAAACGCCCCATCGCAACGGGCTCCCCTCAGGCCCGGAGCGCCACACCGGCCACCCCGCACCCCCACCCCCAGGCTTGACCGGGCCCAAAATACTCCGGGGGCTCCGGGGGCAGAGCCCCCGACCACCCGCGCCACAAGCGCATCGCGCCCACCGGAGACCCCAAACCAGCAACTGGCGCCCCTCAGGCCCGGAGCGCCACATCAGCCACCTCGCTCCATCACCCCCAGGCCTGACCGGGCCCAAAATACTCCGGGGGCTCCGGGGGCAGAGCCCCCGACCACCCGCGCCACAAGCGCACCGCGCCCACCGGAGAACCAAACCCGCAACAAGGCCCGCTCAGACCCGGCGCGCCACACCAACCCAAGCCCCCCATGACTGGGCCAGATACACTCCGGGGGTCCGGGGGCAGCGCCCCCGGCCTTCCCCCTCGTCACGCGAAGCGGACGAATTTCTCGAAGGGCATCTCCCGCAGCCGCGTGCCGGTTGCCGCGAAGATCGCGCCGGCGAGGGCGGGTGCGGCGGGGGGCACCGGGGGTTCGCCGATGCCCAGCACCCGGTCGCCGTTCTCGAGCCCGCGCACCGCGATCTCGGGGGCCTGCCAGATGCGCATGCCGGAATGGGCGTAGTAGTTGTCCGGGCCCGCCACGCCCCCCGAGAAGGTCACCTCGCAGTTCATCGCGTGGCCGAGCGCCCAGATCATGCCGCCCTGGCAGAGGTTCCCGAAGTTCACCGGGTCGACCACGCGGCCGACCTCGGCGGCGATCCAGGCGCGGGTGAGGCGCAGCCCGTTCTCGCTGTCCTCGACCTCGATCACCTCGGCGGTGGGCACGCCGAAGCTTTTCACGAAGGCCACGCCGCGGCCGACGCCCGGCCGGGGCGCGGGGCCGGACCAGTCCGACATCTCGCCCACCGCCTCGAGCACCGCGCGGGCAAGCGGGTCCGAGGCCAGCCGCAGCCGTTCCTCGAGCGGATCGGCGCCCGCGGCGTGGATCAGCTCGTCGAGCGCGGCATTGTAGAAGAACCCGTTGGCCGAGGCCCCGACCGAGCGCCAGGAGGAGACCGGCGCCAGCCCCTCGGTCCGGTAGCCCGAGATCCGCTGGTGCGGCAGGGCGAAGGGCTGCTCGAAGGCGCCGGCGACGATCTGGCTGTCGGGACCTGGGGCCGAGAGCCCCTGGCGGCCCATCTGCGAGGCCATGACCGAGGGCTGGGCGATGCCAAGGTCCATGGCCTCGACCCGGCCGTCGCGCACGCTGCCTTTCAGCCGGGCCATGGCGATGGCGCGGGGGAAGTCGTGGATCATGTCCTCTTCGCGCGAATAGGTCAGCTTGACCGGCGTTCCGGGCATCTGCAGGGCGATCTCGGTGGCGTGTTTGACCACTTCGTCCTCGAGCCGGTGGCCGAAGGAGCCGCCCATCATGGCGACATGAAGCCGGACCTGGTCGGGGTCGATCCCGGCGAGCCGCGCGACGTTGTTCTGCACGAAGCGCGGGATCTGGGTGCCGGTCCAGACCTCGGCGCCCTGGGCGTCGATCTTGACCACCGCCGAGATCGGCTCGAGCGGGGCATGGGCGAGATAGGGCGCCCGGTATTCGGCCTCGACGGGGGTGGCCTCGGCCAGCGCCGCGGTCACATCGCCGTCGTCGCGCTTGCGGCTGTCGAGCGCCTCTTCGGTGAAGGAGGCCGAGAGCGCCGCCCAGTGGTCCTCCTGGTCGAGCGGATAGGCGGGCGGGCCCCAGTCGGCGCGGATCGCCCGGGCGGCCTGGAAGGCGCGCCAGGTGTTGTCGGCGACGATGCCGAGCCCGCCGGTGATCGGCACGATGTCGGTCACGCCGCGCATCTTCAGAGCCTCGGCGGCGTCGAAATCCTCGCGCGCGCCGCCCTGGGCGGGGTTCAAGAGCACCGTGGCATGGACCATGCCGGGGATCTCGGCGTCGATGCCGTAGCGCTGGGTGCCGGTGCTTTTCGCGACGATGTCGAGCCGCTGCATCTCGCGGCCGATGTAGCGCCAGTCCTCGGGGGCGCGGAGCGGCACGTCCTGCACCACCTCGATGTCCTGCAGGTCGGCCGCGAGGTCGGTGTAGGGCAGGCGGCTGCCGTCGGGCAAAAGGACCGCGCCGTCTTCGGTCCTGAGGCTGGTCACATCCGCGCCGCTGCGGCGCGCGGCGGCGAGCTTCAGCGTCTCGCGGGCCGAGGCGCCCGCGGCGCGCAGCTTGTCGAACCCGTCGGCCACGGTGGTCGAGCCGCCGGTGATCTGCATGCCCATGACCTTCATCACGCCGTTGACCGCGCCTTCGGTCATGCTGCGCATGGCGCCCTGGGCGGGCACAAGGAATTCCGAGGCTTCGGCGGCGAGCGCGGTGTTCCAATAGGCGGGCGCGGGCGGGCCCGGGTCGATCCGCACATCCTCGAGCGCCACGTCGAGCTCCTCGGCGATGAGCGCGGCCTGGACGTGGTAGACGCCCTGGCCCTTGTCTGCGCGGGGCGTGATGAGCGTCACGCCCTCGGCGTCGATGCGCACGTAGGGCGTGAGCGCGGCGCTGCCCTCGGGGGCGGGCTTTAGCGGGTTCGCATGGGGCTTGCGGACGGTATAGGCGCCGAAGGCAACGCCGCCTGCGACCACCAGGCCGCCGACCAGGAAGCTGCGCCGCGCGATGGTTCCGATGCGGCTCATCTCAGGCCTCCTTCATCTTGAGGGCGGCGCTATGGATCGCGGCGCGGATGCGGACATAGGTGCCGCAGCGGCAGAGGTTGCCGCCCATGAAATCGTCGATGTCTTCGTCGGTCGGCTCGGGCACCTGCGAGAGCAGATCGGCGGCCTGCATGATCTGGCCCGACTGGCAGTAGCCGCATTGCGCGACCTGGTGATCGATCCAGGCGGCCTGCAGCGCATGCAGCGCCTCGGGCGTGCCGAGGCCCTCGATGGTGGTCACCTGCGAGCCCGCGAGGCTGCCCGCGGGGATCTGGCAGCTGCGCACGGCCACCCCGTCGAGATGCACCGTGCAGGCGCCGCATTGGGCGATGCCGCAGCCGTATTTCACGCCCTTGATGTCGAGTTCGTCGCGCAGCACCCAGAGCAGGGGCATGTCGTCCTCGACGTCGACCTCGTGCTCGGTGCCGTTCACCGTGAGTTTCATCCGTGATCCCTCCGTGGGTTTGGCAAAAGCCTAGCACCTTGGGGCGGGCGCGCCTATCGGGGCGCGATCACTTCTGGGCTGACGTGGGGGCCGGTTTCGGGGGCAGTTGCGGGGCTGTCGCGAGGGCAGGCAGCGGGGCTGCGCGCGGCTCTGTGATCGCCCCCGCGGGCGATTGCGGGGAACCCGGGGCCCGCGCTTTGCGCTCGGTCTGAAAGCCCCCCTTGCGCCGGAGCCGCTCCGGCCTCCAGCCAATCAAAGGACACTCTATGAGCGAGACGCAGCGCGACCCCGTGATCGACACTGACAAACCCGTGCTGGTGACCGGCGCCACCGGCTATGTGGCCGGCTGGATCGTCCAGCGCCTCCTGCAGGCCGGCGCCACCGTGCATGCCCCGATCCGCGACCCCGAGCGGGCCGAGAAGACCCGCCACCTCGACGCCCTGGCCGAGGATGCGCCGGGCACGATCCGCTATTTCAAGGCCGATCTCCTCGAGGACGGCTCTTATGCCGAGGCCATGGCGGGCTGCGGCGTGGTCTTTCACACCGCTTCGCCTTTCACCTCGGATTTCGAGGACCCCCAGCGCGACCTCGTCGACCCCGCGCTCGAGGGCACCCGCAACGTGCTGACCGAGGCCGCCAAGACCGAGAGCGTGACCCGCGTGGTGGTGACCTCCTCCTGCGCGGCGATCTACACCGACAACAGCGAATGCGCCGCCGCCCCGGGCGGGGTGCTGACCGAGGATGTCTGGAACACCAGCGCCTCGCTCGAGTACCAGCCCTACAATTACTCCAAGACCGTGGCCGAGCGCGAGGCCTGGGCCATCGCCGAAAGCCAGGATCGCTGGCGGCTGGTCACGGTGAACCCCAGCCTGGTGATCGGCCCCGCGATCGGCGGCAAGCCGACCTCGGAGAGCTTCACCATCATGGAGCGCCTCGGCACCGGCGAGTTCAAACAGGGCGCGCCGCGGCTCGGGATCGGCATGGTCGACGTGCGCGACGTGGCCGACGCCCATATCGCTGCCGGCTTCCTGCCCGAGGCCCAGGGGCGCCACATCACCTCGGGTCATGACACCGATCTTTACGCCGCCTCGCAGGAGCTGGTCGGGGAGTTCGGCGACCGCTTCCCGCTGCCCGGCCGCGCCGCGCCGAAATGGTTGGTCTGGCTGATCGCGCCGAAAGCGGGCCTCGAGCGCGGCTATGTCGCGCGCAACGTCGGCGTGCCCTTCCGGGCGGACAACTCCAAGAGCCGCCAGGCGCTCGGCGTGAGCTACCGCCCGCTCGGCCAGTCGATGCGGGAGATGTTCGATTACATGATCGAGGCGGGGTATTTCACGCGGGTTTGAGAGTTGGGGGCTGGCTGCGGTTGGGGGGATTTTTCTCCGTCTTTGGCGTCGGCGTCGGCGTTGGCCTCGGCCCTGGCTTCGGGCTGCGGGCTCCGGGCTCCGGGCTGCGGGCTGAGGCCTCGCCTGCCGAGGACGTCACGGACAGGCCCCGCTGCCCCTGTTCCTCGGTTGAGAGCGGCTGCCCCCGCCACCCACCGCCTCAGCTCGCCCACACCAGTCCGCCCTCGACACCAACCCACCCAGACAGTCCAAAACACCAACCCCATCACCCCTCACACCTCCTTGCGCCCGAACAGCATCGAAGATGCCGGGCGCGCGCCGGACCGGCCCGATGGGCCGGCGCTCCTTGGGGTGGTGCGTTCAGATCGCCTCTAGCCCTGACCTTGCCGGGATAAAGCGCCTCGCTCGGAGGGAAGCTGCGCCGACCCCCGGTCCGGCGCGCGCCCTCTGGTGTGCAAAATGGCGGCCGTCGAAGGATGCGGGCTGGAACGCATGTTCGCCGCACGGCAGGCACGCCCCCCCTCCAGCTGTCGCGTCGCGCGGAGGCTTTTCCCTACATCCCCCTGCAGCCGTCGCGCCACGCGGAAGCATTTCCCTACTTCCCCCTCCAGCCGTCGCGCCACGCGGAGGCCTTTCCCTATTTCCCGTCCAGACGTCGCGCCGCACAAAGACTTTTCCCAACCTCCATCACATCTCACGCCGATCTTGCACCAACCACGCGCCCCCTTGCGCCCGAACAGCACCGAAGGTGCTGGGCGCGCGCCGGACCGGCCCCTTGGGCCGGCGCTCCTTGGGGTGGTGCGCTTAACTCTCCTCAAGCCCTGACCTTGCGTGGATAAAGCGCCCCGCTCCGAGGTCGGCAGCGCCGGCCCCCGGTCCGGTGCGCGCCCTCTGGTGCGAAAGCTTTGAGCGGGGAGGGGGCGGTTTGGGAGGTGAGGACTAGGAGTGGAGGCGGTGACGCTTTCCGCGCTGTCGCGCCGCGCAGGCCCCACGCGGCACCCATATACGCCCCCAAACGAACAAGGCCGCCGCACCCCAGCGCGACGGCCCCCTCACTCTCCACCGGGCAGGCCAAAACCCACCCAGCCTCAGCCCCGATCACGACGCCTTCCGGATACCCCCATCGTCGGAGGCTTCCGTCGGCACCAGCGCGGTGACCACGTCGCGCATCGGCAGGACGCCGGTCTGCCGGCCCTCGCGGGTCACGCGGTAGGTCAGGTCGGCATTGCCCTCGGCCTTGGCGATCACGCTTTCCAGCGTGTCGTTCTCGTCGACCTCGCCGTCGGCATTGCCGGGGTCGGCCTCGGTCTCCTGCATCACCGTGCGGGCGCGCAGCACCCGGGCGCGATTGATGTCCGAGATGAAGTCCACGATGTAGGGATCGTTGGGATGCATCAGGATGTGCTGCGGCTCGCCCTGCTGCACCACCTCGCCGTCCTTCAGGATCACCAGGTGATCGGCCAGCTTCAGCGCCTCGTCGAGGTCGTGGGTGATGAAGACCACGGTCTTCTGCAGCTCGCGCTGCAGCTCGATCAGCAGGTCCTGCATGTCCGTGCGGATCAGCGGGTCCAGCGCCGAGAAGGCCTCGTCCATCAGCATGATGTCGGAGTTCGAGGTCAGCGCCCGGGCGATGCCCACGCGCTGCTGCATGCCGCCCGAAAGCTGGTGGGGGAACTGCGGCCCCTGGCCCTCGAGCCCGACGCGGTCGAGCCACTTTGTGGCCTCGGCCTCCCAGTCGGCGCGCGGCGCCCCGTCGACGATCATCGGCGTCGCGGCGTTTTCCAGCACCGTGCGGTGCGGCAGAAGCGCGAACTTCTGGAACACCATCGACATCTTCTTGCGGCGCATCTCGCGCAACTTGGCCTCGGAGTAGGTCATGATGTCGGAACCATCGACCCAGACCTCGCCGTCGGTGGGCTCGATCAGCCGGTTCAGGTGCCGGATCAGGGTCGACTTGCCCGAGCCCGAGAGGCCCATGATGACGGTGATCTCGCCGGCCTGCATGTCGACGTTGATGTCGCGCAGGCCCAACACGTGGCGGTGCTGGTCGAGCAGCTCGGCCTTGTGCATCCCGTCCTTGGCGTGGCGCAGGGCCTCCTGCGGGTCGGTGCCGAAGATCTTGTAGAGCTTGCGGATCGAAATCTTGGGATCAGCCATGTCCGGTCCTCCTCAATGCTTCTGCGCGGCGTTGACGCGCGCCAGCGCCGCCTTGGTGGAGCGGTCGAGGATGACCGCGAGCAGCACGATGCCCAGGCCCGAGACCAGGCCCACGCCCAGCTCGAGGTTGCGGATGCCGCGCAGGACGAGCACGCCGAGACCCGGCGCCGAGACCAGCGAGGCGATCACCACCATGGCGAGCGACATCATGATCGTCTGGTTCACGCCGGCCATGATGTTGGGCAGCGCCAGCGGGATCTGCACGCCGTAGAGCTTCTGCCGCTTGGTCATGCCGAAGGCGTCCGCGGCCTCGATCACCTCCTTGTCGACGAGCCGGATGCCGAGGTTGGTCAGGCGGATCACCGGCACGATGGCATAGAGGATGATCGCGATGCCGTAGAGTTTCGGCTCGGTCACCGAGAACAGGAAGATCAGCGGGATCAGGTAGACGAAGGGCGGCAGCGTCTGGAGCATGTCCAGGACCGGGATCATGCCCGCCTGCAGCCGGTCCGAACGCGACATGGCGATGCCGATGGGCACGCCCAGGAGCACGCAGATGAAGGCGCAGACGAAGATCACCGCCAGCGTCTGCATGGCGTAGTCGTAGTAGTCGATGAAGGCCATGGCGGCGAAGGAACCGGCGACGAAGGCGGTCAGCCCCCAGGAGCGGCTGATCAGCCGGATCACCAGCGCCAGGAAGGGGATCATGATCCACCACGGGATGCCCTGGAAGGCCCAGAGCGCGTATTCCAGCGCCCAGCTCAGCGGCTGGGTGATCGGGTCGAGCACCAGCGAGAGCGCGTCCTTGATGCCGAGAAAGCCCTGCTCGAGCCCCTTGGTCACCTCGCGGGACTGCGGGAAGGCCTCGCAGGAATCGTTCAGTGCATCCATCGAGGGGAAGGGCGTGTCCCAGATCGAGACCTCGGGCGCGTCGCCCTTGGCCTTGTTCATCAGGTCCGACATCGACATCGGCGCGCCGCCGCCGCCGCTTCCGTCGCACCAATCGCGGAGCCCCAGTGTGTTGAACACCCAGTCGTAGGTCGCCATGGTCGTGTTCCCTAGTTTGTATCCTTGGCCCCGGGACCGCGCGGACCCCCGGGCGTAAAACAAAAGCGGCGAGGCAGCGCTAGGCTGCCCCGCCGGCAAGACTGCGTGACGCGCCTTACTGCAGGACGGCCTGCAGGTTCTCGGTCGCGCTGTCGTTCAGCCACTCGGTCCAGATGTCCTGGTAGGTGGTCAGGAAGTAGACCGCGCCTTCCTCTGCGGAGGCGGAGTTCTCGTCCATCCAGCCCAGGACCGAGTTCATCACGTCGGTCGGGAAGGTCATGGTGGCGAGGAACTCGGTCAGGTCCGGGTGCTCCTCGGCGAAGGTCGAGACGACCGCGGTCTTCACCGGGGCGGCCGGGTAGGAGGTCTTGCCCACGTCGGTCGCGTCCTTCTGGGTGGCCTTCTTGTGCTCGGCCTCGTTGTAGGGGCCCATGTCCACGGAGACCATGTCATAGGAGCCCAGAAGCGCGGTCGGCGCCCAGTAGTAGCCGAACCAGGGTTCCTCGTTCTCGAAGGCCGAGGCCATGGAGGTCGCCAGCGTCTCGCCGGAGCCGTGGTTGAAGACCTCGAGGCCCGATTCCTCGACGCCGAAGGCCGGGATCAGGTTGTCGTTGGTGATCCGGCAGCCCCAGCCCTCGGGGCAGTTGTGGAACATGCCGCCGACCAGCTCGGGGTTGGCCAGCACGCCGTCGATGGTCTTCAGCTCGGGGTGCTCCTCGACCAGGTAGGCCGGGACCCACCAGCCCTCGACGCCGCCGGGCTGCAGCACGTCGCCCAGCTCCTGGACGCGGCCTTCCTCGACCAGCTTGCGATAGGCTTCGCCCGTGGAGTTGGTCCAGAGCTCGGTCACGATGTCGGGCTCGCCGTTCTCCACCAGCGAGGTGATCGCGGGCACGGTGTCCGAGGGCACGACCTGCACTTCGCAGCCGTAGCCCTGCTGCATGATGAAGGAGGCGACATTGGTCACGACCGAGGCCGAGGCCCAGTTCATTTCGGTGATCGACACCTGGCCGCACTCTTCCTGAGCGAGCGCCGGGGCTGCGAAGAGCGCCAGCGCGGCGGAGGTATAGGCAAGTTTGTTCATGGTTTCCCTGATCTTTGCTTATGCGTTGCTTGTGCGTTCATCCGGGTCCGCGAAACCGCCGCTGGGGCGGTCCGCGGGACCGTCCAAGCGTCGAAGGTATCGGTGGATTTCCGCCGAAAAAAGGGGTGAATTGTCGGAAAACGACATTACCTGTCGCAATCGGACCGGTTCCGGGGCTTGGACGGCCAGGGCCGATTTTCCGTGATTGTTCATGATTTTCAGCAGTTTGCGGCGCGTTCCTCAAGCGCCCCGCGCCGAGACGCATTGTCGCGCGCCTGTCGCGCCTGCTAGATCCCGATCCAGACCGTGAACATCCGTCGCACCGGGAGCCCGCCCATGTCTTCGCTCAGATTCGCCGCGAGCCTGTCGCGGCTCGGCACCGAATCCGCCTTTACCGTCCTGGCCCGCGCGGGTGCGCTTGCCGCCGAGGGACGCGACATCGTCAACCTCGGGATCGGCCAGCCGGATTTCCCCACGCCCGCCCATATCGTCGAGGCCGGGGCCGAGGCGCTCCGGGCCGGCCATCACGGCTATACCCCCGCCGCGGGCACGCCCGAGCTGCGCGCCGCGGTGGCCGAGGATCTTGCCCGGCGCCACGGCGTCTCGGTCGATCCGGGCCGCGTGGTGGTGGTGCCGGGCGGCAAGCCCACGATGTTCTTCGCGGTCCTGATGTTCGGTGAGCCCGGCGCCGAGATCCTCTATCCCGACCCCGGCTTCCCGATCTACGGCTCGCTGGTGCGCTACTCGGGCGCCACGCCCGTGCCCTATGCGCCCTCCGAGGCGCTGGGCTTCGGCATCTCCGCCGAGAGCATCCTGTCGCGCATCACCGAGAAGACCCGCCTGGTGATCCTGAACTCGCCCGGCAATCCGACGGGCGGGGTGACCAGCCGGGAGGAGATCGACAAGCTCGTCGCCGGGCTGGCCAAGCATCCGCATGTGGCCGTTCTTTCCGACGAGATCTATTCGCAGATGCTCTACGGCGGGCGCGAACATGTCTCGCTCCTGCAATACCCCGAGATCGCCGACCAGCTGATCCTGCTCGACGGCTGGTCCAAGACCTACGCGATGACCGGCTGGCGGCTGGGCTACGCGGTCTGGCCCGAGGCGGCGGTGGAACATGTCACCCGGCTTTGCATCAACGACCACAGCTGCGTGAACGCCGCGGCGCAACAGGCGGGGCTCGCGGCGCTGACCGGCCCGCAGGACGCGGTGGCCGAGATGGTCGCCGCCTTCGACCGCCGCCGAGCGCTGATCGTCGAGGGGCTGAACGCGCTGCCCGGGGTCAGCGCGCCCGATCCCGGCGGCGCCTTCTACGCCTTCGCCAATATCACCGGCACCGGGCTCGACGCGCGGGCGGCGCAGGACCTGTTCCTGGAGAAGGCCGGGGTGGCCAGCGTGGCCGGCACCTCCTTCGGGGAGAACGGCGAGGGCTACCTGCGGTTCTCCTACGCCAATTCCGAGGCGAACATTGAGAAAGCGCTGGAGCGCATCGCCGCGGTGCTGCGCGCGGGGTGAGGTTGGGGCGGGCCCTCGGTCCTGTCCCGCGCCTCATCCCGAACGGAGCGCCAGCGCCGGGCCGGGGGCCGGCGCCGCTGCCCGCCGATCGGCGCGCTTTATCCCGGCCATGTTCGTCCTAGCCCGGAGCAAAGCGCGTCACTCGCAAGAGCGCCGGCCCATCGGGCCGGACCGGCGCTGGCGCGGCGGGCCTGCGGCCCTTGTTCCGCGCCAAATTGGGGGGCGGCCGGGCAGGGTGCGCGGATGACCGCTGCGAAGCGCGCCCTGCCAATCCGCACTCCACAACACCCCACACAAAAAAAACGCCCCCGAGGATCTCCCCCGGGGGCGTCTTTCACTCGCAAGGGACCACCAAGGCCCCCGACGCGGCTCAGGCCACGTCGAAGCGGTCGGCGTCCATGACCTTGGTCCAGGCCTTCACGAAGTCCGCCACGAACTTCTTCTCGTGGCCGTTCTCGGCATAGACCTCGGAGAGCGCGCGCAGCTGCGAGTTCGACCCGAAGACCAGGTCGACCCGGCTCGCGGTCCACTTCGCCTCGCCCGAGGCGCGGTCGCGGCCCTCGAACTCCTGGGCGTCGTCGGACAGCGGCTTCCACTCGGTGTCCATGTCCAGCACGTTGACGAAGAAGTCGTTGGTCAGCGCGCCCGGACGGTCGGTCAGCACGCCGTGCTTGGACCCGCCGGTGTTCAGCTCCAGCGCCCGCATGCCGCCGACCAGCACGGTCATCTCCGGCGCGCTCAGCGTCAGGAGATGCGCCCGGTCGATCAGCAGCTCCTCGGTCGGCACGGTGTAGCCGGTCTTGAGGTAGTTGCGGAAACCGTCGGCGCCGGGCTCGAGCACGTCGAAGCTGTCGGCATCGGTCTGCTCGGCGCTGGCGTCCATGCGGCCGGGGGTGAAGGGCACCTCGATCTCATGGCCGCCCTTCTTCGCGGCCTCCTCGATCGCGGCATTGCCGCCCAGCACGATCAGGTCAGCCAGCGAGATGCGCTTGCCGCCGGACTGCGCCTTGTTGAAGGCTTTCTGCAGGCCCTCGAGCACTTCCAGCACCTTGGAAAGCTGCTGCGGCTCGTTGACCTCCCAGTCCTTCTGGGGCGCCAGCCGGATGCGCGCGCCATTGGCGCCGCCGCGCTTGTCCGAGCCGCGGTAGGTCGCGGCCGAGGACCAGGCTGTATAGGCCAGCTCGCGGGTGCTGAGACCGGACTCGAGCAGCTTCGCCTTCAGCTCGGCGATGTCCTTGGCGTCCACCAGCTCGTGGTCGCGCGCCGGGATCGGATCCTGCCAGATCAGGTCCTCGGAGGGCACTTCCTTGCCGAGGTAGCGGACCTTGGGGCCCATGTCGCGGTGGGTCAGCTTGAACCAGGCGCGGGCGAAGGCATCGGCAAACTCCTCGGGGTTCTTGTGGAACCGCTCGGAGATCGCGCGATAGGCGGGATCGACCTTCATCGCCATGTCGGCGGTGGACATCACCGGGGTGACCTTCTCGTCTGAGCCGTCGACCTGCGGGGCCATGTCCTCTTCGCGGAGGTTCTTCGGGTGCCACTGGTTGGCGCCGGCGGGGGATTTCACCACTTCCCACTCGTAGCCGAAGAGCGTGTCGAAGTAGCTCATGTCCCACTGGGTCGGCGTCGGCGTCCAGGGGCCCTCGAGACCCGAGGTGATGGCGTGCTTGCCCTTGCCGCTCTCGAAGGTGGAGGTCCAGCCGAAGCCCATGGCCTCGAGCTGGCCGCCCTCGGGCTCGACACCGACATGGGCCGCGTCGCCCGCGCCGTGCATCTTGCCGAAGGTGTGGCCGCCGGCGGTCAGCGCGACGGTTTCCTCGTCGTTCATCGCCATGCGCGCGAAGGTCTCGCGGATGTCATGCGCCGAGGCCTGCGGGTCGGGGTTGCCGTCCGGACCTTCCGGGTTGACGTAGATCAGACCCATCTGCACGGCCGCCAGCGGGTTCTCCAGTGCGCGGCCCTCGGCGTAGCGCGAGTTCTCCTCGTCGGAGGTGGCGAGCCACTTCTGCTCGGAGCCCCAGTAGATGTCCTCCTCGGGTTCCCAGATGTCCTCGCGGCCGCCGGCGAAGCCGAAGGTCTTGAAGCCCATGGTCTCGAGCGCGACGTTGCCCGCCAGGATGAAGAGGTCGGCCCAGCTCAGCGCGGCGCCGTACTTCTGCTTCACCGGCCAGAGCAGGCGGCGGGCCTTGTCGAGGTTGCCGTTGTCCGGCCAGGAGTTGAGCGGCGCGAAGCGCTGGCTGCCCGAGGAGGAGCCGCCGCGGCCGTCGCCGGTGCGGTAGGTGCCCGCCGAGTGCCAGGCCATGCGGATCATGAAGGGGCCGTAATGGCCGTAGTCTGCCGGCCACCAGTCCTTGCTGTCGGTCAGCACCTTGGCGACATCAGCCTTCACCGCGTCGAGATCCAGCGTCTTGAAGGCTTCGGCATAGTCGAAGTCGCCGCCCATCGGGTCGCCCACGGGCTGGTTCTGGTGCAGGATCTTCAGGTTCAGCTGGTTCGGCCACCAGTCGCGGTTGGTGGTGCCGCTGAACCGGCCCTTGGTCGATACCCCATGGATGACCGGGCAGCCGCCCAGATCGTTTCCGTCCATCATCGACTCTCTCCTTCTCTTGGCTGTCATCTGGCCCTTGCGGGCCATGGTCTGGCTGTCGCTTCCGAAGACCGCGCAAGGCGCGGGTTCGGGAAAACCTGGGTCACATCTATCATCGCAGGCCGCGGTGTCATCCGGGTTGACGCATCTCCTGCCGCACCGGGCAGGGCGGGGCCTGCGCTAGCCTTAAGATAGCACCGGGGCGCCATGAGTTTAATTTGTATTTCGGCATCGTTCCGATAATCTGGGATTATGGCGAACCTCACCCTCCGACAGCTCCGCTACGTCGACGCCCTGGCCCGGCACGGCCATTTCGGCCGCGCGGCCGAGGCCTCGGCGGTCTCCCAGCCCGCGCTTTCGGTGCAGATCAAGGAGCTGGAGGCGGCGCTGGGCATGAAGCTCTTCGAGCGCGGCGCGCGGGCGGTGCGGCTGACCGGCTTCGGCGAGGAGTTCGTGACCCGCGCCCGCGACATCCTGCGCGCCGTGGACGAGCTGGGCGACATGGCCCGCGCGGCGGGCAGCGGGCTGTCGGGGCGGCTGCGGCTCGGGGTGATCCCGACCATCGCGCCCTATCTCCTGCCGCGGCTGATCCCCGAGCTGGGCCGCGCATTCCCCGCGCTCGACCTGCAGATCCGCGAGACCCTGACCCGCCGGCTGATCACCGAGCTGAAGGAGGGCCGGCTCGACGCCGCCATCGTGGCGCTGCCGGTCTCGGAGCCCGGGCTCGAGGAGATGGCGCTTTTCGACGAGGATTTCGTGCTCATTCGCCCCGAGGCCGAGGCGGATCTTCCGGTGCCCGACGGCGAGGCGCTGGCGCGGATGCGGCTCCTGCTCCTCGAAGAGGGGCACTGCTTCCGCGATCAGGCGCTGTCCTTCTGCGACATGACGCCGAACCTGCCGCGCGAGGGGCTCGAGGGGTCTTCGCTGGCGACGCTGGTGCAGATGGTGGGCGCGGGCATCGGGGTGACGCTGATCCCCGAGATGGCGGTCCCGGTCGAGACCCGCTCGGCCCGGGTCTCGGTCGCACGTTTCGCGCCGCCCCGCCCGAAGCGGCAGGTGGGGATGATCTGGCGCAGCTCGAGCCCGCTGGCCGAGCGCTTCGCCGATCTGGCCGGGGTCGTGGGGCGCGCGGCGCGCTCAGGCTGAGGCGCGGGCCAGCACCCCCACCAGCGTCTCGCGGTCGAGCGGCACCGGGTTACCGCGCATCGAGGAGGCGCTTTCCGAGGCCGCGGCCCAGTCCTCCAGCTCGGCCTCGGCGCTGGGTGCCTCGAAGGGCGGCAGCCCGCAGTCGTCGATCCAGTCCTGCAGCGCGTCGAGCGCGCCGACCTTGGGCACCCCGAACTGGTCGGCCAGGACCCGCAGCACGTAGTCGATCCGCCCGGTGGGGGCCTGCGCCTCGGTGAGCGCCTCGGCATTGGCGCGCAGGACCGGCCCCATGAGCCGCCCAACGATCACCCCATGCGCCTGCCCGGTGCGCCCGCCCGCGACGCCCGCCAGCCCGTGCATTGCGCCGAGCCCGGCATTGGCCAGCGCCACGCCGCCGATCAGGCTGACATAGGCCATTTCGTCCCGCGCCTTGGGGTGGTCCTCGTTCATCAGCCAGTAAAGCGCCTCGATCCCGCGCGGGATCGCGTCGCGGCAAAGCGCATCGGTGACCGGGGTCGCGCGGCAGGACAGATAGGGTTCGATCACCTGTGCCACCGCGTCGAGACCCGAGGAGAGCGTCACGCCCTCCGGGCTGCCGTCGGTCAGCGCCGGGTCGACGATGGCGCAGCGGGGCAGCATCCGGCTGTCCCGCAGCGACACCTTGCGGCCCGCCTCGGGCACGCCGATCACCGCGTTGCGCGTCGCCTCGGAGCCGGTGCCCGCCGTGGTCGGCAGGGCGATGAGCGGCAGCGGGTCGCGGTCGAGCGCCCGCCCGTCGCCCACCACCTCGAGGTAGGCGCGCGGGCCCTCGGGCTGGGGCAGGAGCGCCGCCAGCGCCTTGCCCATGTCGATCACCGAGCCGCCACCGACGGCCAGGATCACCTCGGGCGGGGCCTCGGCCAGTTCCGAGAGCCGCGCCTCGAGCGCGGGCAGCTCGGGCTCGCCGCGGTGGTCCTGCAAGGTCAGATCGGCGCCCTCGGCCTCCAGCCGCCGCGCCAGTTGCCCCGCGCCGGGGGCGGAGGCGCTGCGCAGCATGAGCACTCGGGTGCCATGGGACAGGCAGGCCGCGACGGCCTGATCGGCGGCTCCCCGGCCAAAAAGCACATGGCGGGGCAGGGCGAGCGAAAACATCTCCATATGCGCAGAACCTAGGGGGTCCTGCGGCGAGGGAAAGCCGCCCATGCGCAAAGCCGAGGATGCGCAGGCCGGGGCCGCCCCGTCATGGCGCTGTGACAAACCCGTGGTTTTGCACCCCCGCGCGGGCTCATCGGGGCTGGACAGGCGGTAATCATTTCGAGTATTCGCGAAATATGGAAACGCCACCCGAAGACCAACTCGCCGCGCTTGGCCATCCACACCGCCTGAAGCTCTTCCGGCTCCTGGTGCGCCGCTATCCCGACGCGGTGCCCGCGGGCGAGCTGGCCGAGGCGCTGGAGACCCGCGCCAACACGCTCTCCTCCTATCTGTCATCGCTGCGTCACGTCGGTCTGATCAGTCAAAGCCGATCCGGCCGGTCGCTGCTTTACCGTCTCGATGCCGAGCGGGCGCGGGGGCTGATGGAGTTTCTCTTTGCCGACTGCTGCCAGGGCCGCCCGGACCTATGCGCCCCCGGCGCGGCGGCGCTGACCGAAGGACCAGGCCCCATGGATAACCGCAAATACCGGGTGCTCTTCATCTGCACCGGCAATTCCGCCCGCTCGATCTTCGCCGAATCGATCCTGCGCCGCGAGGCCGGCGACCGTTTCGAGGCCTTCTCGGCCGGGACACGGCCGCGCTCGGAGCTGAACCCCTTCGCGGTCTCGGTCCTGCGCGACAAGGGCCATGACGTGAGCGCCCTGCGCGCCAAGACCATTGCTGAGTTCCAGGGCCCGGAAGTGCCGCGCTTCGACTTCGTTTTCACCGTCTGCAACCGCGCCGCCAACGAGGAATGCCCCGCCTGGGCCGGCCAGCCGGTCAGCGCCCACTGGGGCATGACCGACCCGGTCAAGGCCGAGGGCGCGGAGGCCGAGAAGAGCCTGGCCTTCCAGCAGGCCTACGGCGCCCTCAGAAACCGCATCCTGGCCTTCGCGGCGCTGCCGCTCGAGACGCTCGACCGCATCTCGCTGCAGCGCGCCGTCGACGAGATCGGCCAGTCAGAAACAGGAGAGCCCGCATGACCACCTACGCGCTGAACGGCCTTGGCCGGATCGGAAAACTGGCGCTGAAGCCGCTGCTCGACAGCGGCGCCGAGGTGGCCTGGCTGAACGACGCGGTGGGCGACCCGGAGATGCACGCGCATCTCCTGGAGTTCGACACCGTTCATGGCCGCTGGGACGCGGACATCTCCGCCGATGCCGAGAGCCTGACCATCGACGGCACCCGGCTGCCGGTCCACAATGCCAGCCGCATCGAGGACCTGCCGCTCGAGGGCGTCGACGTGGTGATCGACTGCACCGGGGTCTTCAAGTCCGAGGCCAAGCTCGCGCCTTACTTCGAGGCCGGGGTGAAAAAGGTCGTGGTCTCGGCCCCGGTCAAGGACGGGCCGACCGCCAATGTGGTCTACGGCGTCAACCAGGACATCTACGACCCCGCACAGCATGACATCGTCACCGCCGCCTCCTGCACGACCAACTGCCTCGCGCCGGTGGTCAAGGTGATCCACGAGGCGATCGGCATCCGGCACGGCTCGATCACCACGATCCATGATGTGACCAACACCCAGACCATCGTCGACCGACCCGCCAAGGACCTGCGCCGGGCCCGCTCGGCGCTCAATTCGCTGATCCCGACAACCACCGGCTCGGCTACCGCGATCACGCTGATCTACCCCGAGCTCAAGGGCCGGCTGAACGGCCACGCGGTGCGGGTGCCGCTCTTGAACGCCTCGATCACCGACTGTGTCTTCGAGGTGGCCCGCGAGACCACCGCCGAGGAGATCAACGGGCTTTTCGAGGCCGCCGCCGCCGGGCCGCTTCGGGGCATCCTGGGCTACGAGACCCGGCCGCTCGTCTCGGCCGATTACACCAATGACACCCGCTCGGGCATCGTCGATGCGCCCTCGACCATGGTTGTCGCGGGCACCCAGGTGAAAGTCTACGCCTGGTATGACAACGAGATCGGCTATGCCCACCGGCTGGTGGACGTGGCCCGCATGGTCGGGGGCAGCCTGTGACCGCCGCCCGCCCCGAGAACGCGCTTGGCGCCTATGTCGCGGTCACCGCGGCCTACTGGGCCTTCATGCTGACCGATGGCGCCCTGCGGATGCTGGTGCTTCTGCATTTCCACACGCTCGGCTTCTCGCCGGTGCAGCTGGCCTATCTGTTCCTGCTCTACGAGCTGGCGGGGGTGGTCACCAACCTCTGCGCGGGCTGGATCGCGGCGCGCTTCGGCATGACCTCGACGCTCTATGCCGGGCTCGGGCTGCAGGTCGCGGCGCTCCTGGCGCTGGCGGCGCTTGATCCCGGTTGGGCGCTCTGGGCCTCGGTCGCCTATGTCATGGCGGTGCAGGGGGCGAGCGGGGTGGCCAAGGACCTCTCCAAGACCTCGGCCAAGAGTGCGGTGAAATCGCTGGCGCCCACGGGGCAGGGCGGGCTCTTCCGCTGGGTCGCGGTGCTGACCGGCTCGAAGAACGCGGTGAAGGGCCTGGGCTTCCTCCTGGGGGCGGGGCTCCTGGCCCTGTTCGGCTTCGTGACCTCGGTCCTGGCCATGGCCGCCGTGCTGGCGCTGATCCTCGCGGGCGTGGCGCTGAAGATGCCGGGCGGCCTGCCGGGCGGGCGCAAGAGCGCGAAGTTCGCCGAGGTCTTCTCCAAGCACGCCAATATCAACCGGCTGTCGCTGGCGCGGGTGTTCCTGTTTGGTGCGCGCGACGTCTGGTTCGTGGTCGGCATCCCGATCTATTTCTACGCGGTCTTGTCCGACGGCTCCGAGGCGGGCAACCGCGCGGCCTTCTTCATGATCGGCAGCTTCATGGCGGTCTGGACCATCCTTTACGGCGCGGTGCAGGCCGCGGCCCCGAAGCTCCTGCGCGCCGCCGAGCGCCCCGAGGCCGAGCTGATCCCCGAGGCCCGCGCCTGGACCGGGCGACTCTTTGCGCTGCCGCTCCTTCTCGCGGTGACGGTGGCGCTGGCGGGCACGCCCGGCACCTGGCTGACGGTGACGCTGGTCGCGGGGCTCCTGGTTTTCGGGGCGATCTTCGCGGTGACCTCGGCCTTGCACAGCTACCTGATCCTGGCCTTCGCGGGCGGAGAGCGGGTGACCATGGACGTGGGTTTCTACTACATGGCCAATGCGGCAGGGCGGCTTCTCGGCACGCTGATGTCGGGGGTGAGCTACCAGCTCGGCGGGCTGCCGGCCTGCCTGGGCGTGGCCTCGGTCTTCCTCGGGGTCTCCTGGCTGGCGGCGCGGCGGCTGCGGCCCGAGGCGGAGGGCGTGGCGGCCTGAGCGCGCGCGGCCCTTCCCGGCACCCGTCTTGACGCCGCTGCCACGCCCTGCCGAGCCCCCGCAAACCCCGCCCCGGACGCCCCCTCCGGCGCGCCTGGTTGCCCCGGGTCGAAATATGGGTAATGTCTGGCGCCGACATGACGCCAGGACCTGACTTCCCGATGACGCTTCGCGCAAGAATGCGACCCACGACCCCGCGGGGCCTGCGATGAGCCGCCCCGCACCCCGGCGCAAACCCGCGCCGCGCCCGACCTGGGCCAAGGCCCTCCTGGACCGCGCCGCAGCGGCGCTTGCCGCGCTCGACCCCGCGCGGCTGCCGCGCCCGGTGCCCGCCCTTGTGCCTGCGCGCACCACGCGGCCCCGGGGCCGCCCCCATCCCCTGCAACAAAAACAAAAGACGGTGTTCCCCGATGTCTGACGTGGCCGGCAAACCCTGCATTCTCTGTGTCGCGATCACCGGATCGGTGGCGACCAAGGACAACAACCCCGCGGTGCCGATCACCGTCTCCGAACAGGTGGAATCCACCCAGGAAGCCTTCGAGGCCGGCGCCGCGATCTGCCACGCCCATGTGCGCAACGACGACGCGACGCCCTCTTCGGACCCCGAGAAATTCGCCCGCCTGAAAGAAGGGCTGGAGAAACACTGCCCCGGCATGATCATCCAGTTCTCCACCGGCGGGCGCTCGGGCGCGGGCCAGGCGCGGGGCGGGATGCTGCCGCTGCGCCCCGACATGGCCTCGCTGTCGGTCGGCTCGAACAACTTCCCGACCCGCGTCTACGAGAACCCGCCGGACCTCGTGGACTGGCTCGCCTCGGAGATGCGCACCCATGAGATCACCCCCGAGGTCGAGGCCTTCGACCTCAGCCACATCCTGCAGGCGGTGAAGATGCACGAGGAGGGGCGGCTTTACGGCGCGCTCTACGTGCAGTTCGTCATGGGCGTGAAGAACGCCATGCCCGCCGACAAGGAGGTCTTCGACCTTTACGTCGACCTCTTCCGCCGCCGCGCGCCCGGGGCCAACTGGTGCGCCGCGGGCATCGGGGCGAACCAGATCAAGGTCAACGAATGGGCCATCGCCGCGGGCGGCCATACCCGCGCGGGGCTCGAGGACAACGTCCGGCTCGACCGCGAGACGCTGGCACCCTCGAACGCGGCGCTGATCGCGCGGGCGGCCGAGCTTTGCGCGAAATACGACCGGCCGGTGGCCACCGCCGCCCAGGCGCGCGAGATCCTGGGCCTGCGGGCGGCCTGACGCCGCGCTTCCCATCGCCCGGGCCGAGGCGCTACAAGATCCCATGGCGCGCAAGGGACATACCGCGCCCCGAGGCGCGAGCCGGGGCGGGCCGCGCGGGCTGATGCCCGCGCTGGGCGCCGCCTTCGTCGGTGTCCTGCTTCTGGGCGTGATCGTCTTCCGGGCGCTGACCGGCCTGATCCACGACCGGGCCGAGGCCGACGCCGAGGCGCTCCTGGCGCAGAGCGAGGCCACCATCGAGGGCTGGCTCGGCCAATACCGCGCGCTGCCGCCGCTTTACGCCCGCGACCCCCGCGTCGTCGCCGCCATGAAGGGCGCGCCGCGCCCGGGCGACCTCGATGCGCTGGGCCGCGAGCTGGCGGAATGGAACCGCATCGCGCGCACCTCGGACACCTATGTCATGGCCCCCGACGGCACCACGGTCGCGGCCTCCAACTACGCCGAGGAGCTGAGCTTCGTCGGGCGGAACTTCGGTTTCCGCCCCTATTTCCAGGAGGCCATGGACGGCGCGCCGGCCAGTTTCTTCGCGCTGGGCACCACCTCGGGGCTGCGCGGCTACTACCTCTCGGCGCCGATCCGCGATGGCGCGGGCGGCGAGGTGCTGGGCGTCGTGGTGGTCAAGGTCTCGATCGCCGCGCTCGAGGCGGTGCTGGGCGAGGGCGCGCATCCGGTCTTCGTCAGCGACGAGGCCGGCGTGGTGATCTTCGCCACCCAGCCCGGGCTGCGGCTGACCGCGCTCGAGGAGATCCCCCCCGAGGCCCGCGCCCGGGTCGAGGAGACCCGCAAATACGAGCTCGAGCGCATCGGCCCGGCGCCCCTCGAAGGGCAGGCCGGCGGCGGCTGGGGCGCGCCGCTCTTGCGCGCGCCGGGCATCGGCGAGGGCAGCGCGCCGCAAAGCTACCTGTCGCACGAACGGCCCATGGCCGCCGAGGGCTGGCAGTTGCACCTGCTTTATGACTACGCACCGGTGCGCCAGCAGGTCTGGACCCTGGCCGCCGCCCTCATCGCCGCGGGCATCGCGCTGACCGCGCTGGCGGCGCTCGGCCTGCAACGCCGCGCGCGGCTGATCCAGCGGCTCGCGGACCGCGAGCAGAACCAGCAGGAGCTCGAGCGCCGCGTTGCCCGCCGCACCGCCGAGCTGACCGAGGCCAACCGCCAGCTCCAGGTCGAGGTCGAGGACCGCCGCACCGCCGAGGAAACCCTGCGCCAGACCCAGAACGAGCTGATCCAGGCCGGCAAGCTGGCCGCGCTGGGGCAGATGTCGGCGGCGCTCAGCCACGAGTTCAACCAGCCGCTGACCGCGATCCGCACCTATTCCGAGAATGCCGCCGCCTTCTACGAGGCCGGCAAGGCGGACCGCGCCGCCGAGAACATCGCCCGGGTCCTGCGGCTGACCGAACGCATGGCGCAGCTCTCCAAGCGGCTGACCCGCTTTGCCCGGCGCTCGGGCGACGACGTGGTGGCGGTGGACCTCGACAGTGTGCTCTCCGAGGCGCTGGCCCTGATCGCGGCGCGGGTGGAACGTTCGGGCGCGCGGATCGAGATTTCCGGGCGCCGCGGGCTCTGGGTGGCGGGCGGCGCGACGCGGTTGCAGCACGTGGTGATGAACCTCGTCGGCAACGCGCTCGACGCCGTGCCGCCCGGCCGCGCGCCGGAGGTGACGATCACCCTGACGGAGGACGCGGGCCAGGTCGCCATGACTGTGGAAGACAACGGCACCGGCATCCCCGACGAGGCGCTGCCGAAGATCTTCGATCCCTTCTTCACCACCAAGGAGGTCGGCCGGGGGCTCGGGCTCGGCCTGTCGATCTGCTACAACATCCTGCGCGACTTCGGCGGCACCATGCGCGCCGAGAACCGCGCGGGCCACGGCGCGCGCATCATCGTGACGCTGAAACAGGCGACGGACAGACAGATGGCGGCGGAATGAGCGCGGAATGACCAAGGTGCAGGTGCTGCTCGTCGACGACGACGAGGATATCCGCCACTCGGTCAGCCAGACGCTGGAGCTGGCCGGCTACGAGGTCGAGGCGCTGGCCCGCCCCGAAGGCGCGCCGGCGCGGCTCGGCCAGGGCTTCGCGGGCGTCGTGGTCTCGGACATAAGGATGCCGGGCATGGACGGGCTGGCGCTGCTGCGCGCTGCGCTCGAGGTCGACCCGGACCTGCCGGTGATCCTGATCACCGGCCATGGCGACGTGCCGCTGGCGGTCGAGGCCTTGGGGCAGGGCGCCTATGACTTCATCGAGAAGCCTTTTGCCGCCGAGCGGCTGACCTCCTCGGTCGCGCGGGCGCTGGAAAAACGCGCCATGACGCTGGAGCTGCGACAGATGCGCGAGACCTCGCAGGGCGAGGACCTGATCGAGCACCTGGTCCTGGGCCAGAGCCCCGAGATCGCGGGGCTCAAGCGCAAGATCCGCACCATCGCCGCGAGCGCGCTCGACGTGCTGATCGTGGGCGAGACCGGCACCGGCAAGGAACATGCCGCCCGCGCGCTGCACGCCGCCTCGGACCGGGCCGACCGGCCCTTCGTGACGGTGAACCTCGCCGCGCTGCCCGCCGATCAGGTCGAGGCCGAGCTTTTCGGCTATGTCGCGGGGGCCTTCCCGGGCCTCTCGCGGGGCCGGGCGGGGCGGCTCGAACACGGGCGCGGCGGGACGATCTTCCTCGACGAGATCAGCTCCACGCCGCTGGCGGTCCAGGCTAAGCTCCTGCGGGTGCTCGAGGACCGCGCGATCCTGCCGCTGGGCGCCAGCGAGCCGGTGCCGCTCGAGGCGCGCTTCGTGGCCTCGAGCCGCGTCGGCCTCGAGGCGCGGGTGGCCGAGGGCGCCTTCCGCGACGATCTGCTGTATCGCATCAACCCGGTGACGCTGCATCTGCCGACGCTCTCCGAACGCGCCTCGGACCTGCCGCGGCTTTTCGTGGCCTTCCTCGACCAGGCCGCCGAGCGCATGGGCCGGCCCGCCCCCGAGGTGCCGCCCGAGGTGCTGGTGCGGCTGACAGAACGCCCCTGGCCGGGCAACATGCGCGAGCTGCGCAACGCCGCGGAACTGTATCTCCTGGGGCTCGACGAGGCGCCGCGCGACCCCGGCGGGCAAAGCCTGTCGGAGCGCATGGACCGCTTCGAGAAGGACGCCATCGCCGCCGCGCTGGTGGCCAACGCCGGCAACCTGAAGGCGACCTACGAATCGCTCGGCCTCGCCCGGAAGACGCTTTACGAGAAGATGCAGAAGCACGGGCTGCGCCGCGAGGACTACCTCAGCCCCGGCTGACGGCCCCGGAAGGGCCGCCCCCGTGTGGGTTTCCACCCGCGTCGCCGGGCCGATGGGTGGATTTGGGAACATCCTCCCGCCAAGGAGCGGAAAAAAATCACGATTTTGCTCTGCGCGATTTGCATGTGTCCGTGGCACCATGCTTCCTGTCGGCTGCCGGCCTGTGCCGGCTGCTCGACCGGCCAGTCCGGCCGAAATCTTTGGGAGGATAAGATGAAGTTTCTTTCGACCACCACGATCGCACTCGGCCTGATGGCCACGGCCGCCCAGGCGCAGGACGCCCAGGGTGCCGGTCAGTGCGACGACGGCGAGATGGTGATCAAGTTCAGCCACGTCACCAACACCGACCGCCACCCCAAGGGCATTGCCGCCTCGCTCCTGCAGGAGCGCGTCAACGCCGAGATGGACGGCACCGCCTGCATGGAGGTCTATCCGAACTCCACGCTCTACAACGACGACCAGGTGCTCGAGGCGATGCTGCAGGGCGACGTCCAGCTGGCCGCGCCCTCGCTGTCGAAGTTCGAGGCCTTCACCAAGGAGTTCCGCCTTTTCGACCTGCCGTTCATGTTCGCCAACATCGACGCGGTCGACGCCTTCCAGAACTCCGACACCGGCCAGGCGATGAAGGACAGCATGCAGCGCCGCGGCCTGCAGGGGCTCGAGTTCTGGCACAACGGCATGAAGCAGTTCTCGGCCAATGTGCCGCTGATGTCGCCCGAGGACGCCTCGGGGCTGAAGTTCCGCGTGCAGCCCTCCGACGTGCTGGTCGCGCAGATGGAAGCGCTGAACGCCAGCCCGCAGCCCATGGCCTTCTCCGAGGTCTACGGCGCGCTCCAGCAGGGCGTGGTCGACGGACAGGAGAACACCTGGTCCAACATCTACGGCCAGAAGTTCTTCGAAGTGCAGGACGGCATCACCGAGACCAACCACGGCATCATCGACTACCTGGTGGTGACCTCGGTTGACTGGCTCGACGGTCTCGACCCCGAGGTGCGCGAGCAGTTCACCACGATCCTCGCCGAGGTGACCGAGGCGCGCAACGCCGAGTCCTTCAACACCAACCAGGAAGCCCGCCAGGCCATCCTGGACGCCGGCGGCGAAGTCCGCACCCTGGACGACGCGCAGCGCGGCGCCTGGGTCGACGCGATGAAGCCCGTCTGGGACCAGTTCGTCGAGGACGTCGGCCAGGAGAACATCGACGCCGCGCAGGAGTTCAACGCGCAGGTCACCGGCTCCTGATCGCCTGACACCACCACAGGGCCGGCCCCGCATTCCCGGGGCCGGCCTCTTGCGCCGTTCCGCGCAATCCACGGCACGTCTCTGGGGGAGGAGACCATGTCTACCCATCCGACCGGCACATCGGCCTTCGCCCGCGCCGTCGACGGTTTCGAACGCACCGCCATCGCGATCCTACTGGGGCTGATGACGCTGGTGACCTTCGTGAACGTCGTCCTGCGCTACCTCTTCAACTCGTCGCTGATCTGGGGCCTCGAGGTCACGCTGATCCTCTTTGCCTGGCTGGTCCTCTTCGGGGTCAGCTACTGCGTGAAGGTCACCGCGCACCTGGGCGTCGACGCGCTTCTGAACGTCATGGGCGCGGGCCCGCGGCGCTGGCTCACGATCCTGGCGGGGCTGATCTGCATCGTCTACGCGCTTCTCATGATGAAGGGCGCATGGGACTACTGGGCGCCCTACGCGAGCCTCGACCGCACCAGCGGGCGCTGGTTCCCGACCGGCTTCGAGCAGACCCGCGACCAGGCCTGGTACATCACCGACCAGGTGCCCATGGTGCCCTTCCTGCGCTGGCTCGAACCGCTCATCAACATGGGCGAGGAATACGAGAAGCTGCCGCGCGTGGTGGGCTACACCATGCTGCCCGTCGGCGTGGCGCTGCTGACTTACCGTTTCATCCAGGCCTTCGTGGCCGTCCTGCGCGGCGAGCGCGCGGCGTTCATCGTCAGCCACGAGGCCGAGGATGACGTCGCCGAGGCCCGCCAGAAATCCCGCGCCGAGGAGTCCTGACCCATGGATGTCATCATTCTCTTTTCCATGGTGATCGGCCTTCTGCTGATCGGCGTGCCGATCGCGGTCTCGCTGGGCCTGTCCTCGATCCTGTTCCTGCTGGCCTTCTCGGACACCTCGCTGGCCTCGATCGCGCAGAGCTTCTACCAGGCCATGGCGGGGCACTACACGCTCCTGGCCATTCCCTTCTTCATCCTGGCCTCCTCCTTCATGTCCACGGGCGGGGTGGCGGCGCGGATCATCCGCTTCTCCATCGCCATCGTCGGCCATCTGCCGGGCGGGCTGGCGATTGCGGGCGTCTTCGCCTGCATGATGTTCGCCGCGCTCTCGGGCTCTTCGCCCGCCACCGTGGTGGCCATCGGCACGATCGTGATCGCGGGCATGCGCCAGGTCGGCTATTCCAAGGAGTTCGCCGCCGGCGTGATCTGTAACGCGGGCACGCTGGGCATCCTGATCCCGCCGTCGATCGTGATGGTCGTCTACGCCTCGGCCACCGATGTCTCGGTCGGGCGGATGTTCCTCGCGGGCGTGATCCCGGGGCTCATGGCGGGCCTCATGCTGATGACCACGATCTATGTCATCGCGCGGGTCCGCGACCTGCCGCGCGGCGAGTGGCAGGGCTGGGGCGAGGTCTTCGCCTCGGGTCGCGAGGCGGCCTGGGGGCTGTTCCTGATCGTGATCATCCTGGGCGGCATCTACGGCGGCATCTTCACGCCCACCGAGGCCGCGGCGGTCGCCTCGGTCTATGCCTTCCTGATCGCCACCTTCGTCTACCGCGACATGGGGCCCCTGGCCGCCGACGGCGGCCGGTCGGGCAGCGCGGATATGACCAAGATGGTCGAAGAGGGCTCGCTCTCCGCCGCCGCCGCGCCGCGGCAGGAGAAATCCACCCTCCTGCAGAAGCCGCATGCGCTGATCACCGCCTTCTTCCACCGCGACACCCGCGACACGCTCTTCGAGGCGGGCAAGCTCACGATCACGCTGATGTTCATCATCGCCAACGCGCTGATCCTGAAGCATGTTCTGACCGACGAGCAGATCCCCCAGCATATCGCCGGGGCGATGCTGGACGCGGGCTTCGGGCCGATCATGTTCCTGGTGATCGTGAACGTGATCCTGCTGATCGGCGGGCAGTTCATGGAGCCCTCGGGCCTGATCGTGATCGTGGCGCCGCTGGTCTTCCCGATCGCCATCGAGCTGGGCATCGACCCGATCCACCTGGGCATCATCATGGTGGTCAACATGGAGATCGGGATGATCACCCCGCCGGTGGGTCTGAACCTCTTCGTGACCTCGGGCGTGGCGAACATGCCGGTGATGAACGTGGTGCGCGCGGCGCTGCCCTTCCTCGCCGTGCTCTTCGTCTTCCTGATCCTGGTGACCTATGTGCCCTGGCTCTCGACCTGGTTGCCGACGACCTTCATGGGGCCGGAGATCATCACCTACTAGGCGCGGGCCCGTCCCTGATACCAGCGCCATCCCGGGAGACCGGGGTGGCGTTTTCCTTTGCGGGGTCGGGGGCGTCCAGCGCGCGCACCCGCGGAAAACCCGGGCCTCAAATAGCCTCTGGGCGGGCTTGAGGCCCGCCCAGACCCACGCCTTTCGGCATGGAACGCAGCGGGGTGCTCGCTACGCGGCCTTCGCCTCGAGGTCCGTCACCAGCCCCGAGAGGAGCCGGCTCCAGCCTGCGACGAAGTCCTTTTCCACCCGGCGCGACGCGCAGTCGGGCAGGGCGGAAATCTCACGGGTGGCGAGGTCGCGCAGCGCCTCGCGCCATTCGGCGATCGAGAGGTTGGGCACCGCGGTGGCGCCGTCCTCGATGTGGTCGCGCAGCCCGTCGACCGGGGCCGCCAGCAGCGCCCGGCCGGCGGCGCGGGCCTCGCTCGCGACGATGCCGAAGGCCTCCCAGCGCGAGGGCATGGCCACCGCGTCGAGCCCGCCCATTGCGGCGACCGGATCGGCGGCATGGCCCACGAAGCGGATGCGGGCATCGCCGCGCGCCAGGGTCTCGAGGCGGGCGCGCTCGGGCCCCTCGCCGATGACGCGCAGTTCGAGGTCCAGCTCGGGCGCGGCGCGGAAGGCCTCGATCAGGATGTCGAAACCCTTCTGCGGCGCCAGCCGTCCCAGCGCGCCCAGGACGCGGGCCCGGCGCTGCGGCGCGGGCAGGGCGCGGAAGGCGGAGAGGTCCACGGTCGGGCGGATGGTGACCAGCGCTTCGGGGGCGACCAGCTCGCGCGCGCTCATCCAGGCGGCCTGGGCGTGGCTCACCGCGACCACCCGATCAAACAGCGCATAGGCGGTGCGCAGGAGCGCCAGGAAGCGGCCCTTCTGCGGCACGTTCAGCGCGGTGAAGCCCTCGGTGTAGCTGTGCTCGACATGCACGAGGGGCGTGGCGGGATGCAGGGCGCGCAGCGCCATGAGTGCCGGCAGCCCGCGCCAGTTCACGGTCAGATGCGAGACGATGACATCGGCGTCGCAGCGCCCGTGGCTGAGCGCGCCGCGCTTGACCTTGCGGATGCGGTGCAGCCCCTCGCGGGCCAGCTCGGGGTGGCTCCGGATGTGGTCGAGCAGGCGGGTCACGCCGCCGGGCTGGGTGTCGTCGACGAGGTGGAGGATCACGGGCAGGGTCATCTCGGGGGTCCTTCTGGGCGGATTGTCGGAGAGAGAGGGCAGGTCGGTTGCGCTAGTTCGGTCAGGCGGGGCGGGTTCCGGCCCGCGAGAGGCCGAGCACGGGTTTCAAGAGGCGGCTCCCGCCAGCGCCGAGGACCAGCGCCGCGGCCAGGGTGGTCAGCGTCTTCACCGGCTCCTCGAGGAGCGGCCGGCGCGAGGTCGCAAGCGCGCCGAGCGCCAGTTGCACCGCACGCGGGCCGTCGAGCGCGCTGACCGCCCGGCGGGCGAGGTAGCGCAGCTGGTAGGCGCGGGCGGCGGGGGTGACGCGCGCGAAGAACTCCGGTGCCAGGGGCGTCAGCTTCTCGACCATGCGCTCCCAGGCGTCGTGCTGGCGCTCGGTGTTGGCCGAGAGGCCCGCGCCGTTCACCCGGTAGGCGGTCAGCAGGCCCGGCACGCCCTCGATGCTCCAGCCGGTGGTCAGCATGAGGCGCATCCAGCACTCGATGTCCTCGGACTGGCGGAAGGTCTCGTCGAAGACGCAAGCGCGGGTGCCGGCGTGGCGCGGGTAGTAGACCAGCGCCTCGGCGGCCTCGCGGCGCATGACCGCGGCCGAGCCGTTGCCGATCGGGTTGCGCTTGAAGACATGCGCGGCGTCGATCTGGCGCAGGCGCGGCTTCTGGGCGTGGCCGGTGGGCCGGCCGGCGCCGTCGATCAGCACCGAGCCCGAGAAGCTCAGCCCGACCTCGGGTGCCGCGTCGAGATGCGCCACATGCACGGCCAGCTTCTCGGGCCGCCAGAGGTCGTCTGCGTCGCAGAAGCCGATATAGGCGCCGCGGGCCTCGAGGATGCCGGTGTTGCGCGCCCCGGCGAGGCCGCGGTTGGGCTGGCTGACCAGCCGGATGCGGGCGTCGGACATATGGGCCCGGGCGATCCGGGCGGTGGCATCGGTGGAGCCGTCGTCGACCACGATGATCTCGAGGTCGGTGAAGCTCTGCGCGGTCAGCGAGGCCAGGGTCTCGGCCAGGGTGGCCTCGGCGTTGAAGGCGGGGACGACGATGGAAGCGCGGGGCATGGCTCTGGTCCTTCAGTTGGTGAAGAGCGCGCGGCGAAGGCGGCGGGGCATGAACGGGGCGGCGGCGGCGGCGAGCGTCGTGGCGAGCCCGCGGCGCACCGGCGAGAGGAACCCGCGCGGGTGCCGCGCGAGCCCCTGCAGCGCCAGCCCCAGCGCGGCGGCGCCGCCCAGGTCGAGGCGCAGCGCGCGGCGCGCGAGGTAGCGCAGGTAGATGGCCTCGGCGCAGGCGTCGGGGCGGTGGCCGTAGCGGCGGGCGGTCTCGATCACCCGGGCGCGGGCGGCCTGCATCCGGCGCAGGTCCGAGGACAGGCCCGCGGGGCTCGCGCGGTAGTAGAGGTGCAGCCCGTCGAGACCGCGCAGCTCGCAGCCCTCGCCGACCAGCCGGACCAGGAAGTCCAGGTCCTCGTTGTGGATCATGCCGGCGTCGAAGCCGCCCGCCATGGCGAAGGCCGCGCGGCGGATCGAGAGGTTCGACAGGGTGCCGACCGGGTTCTCGCCGAGCAGCATCGGGATGGTCACCCGGCCCGCCGGCACGGTCGAGACCGAGCGGGCGTCCTCGGGCGTCGCCTGGAAGAAGGCGATCTGGCCGAAGACCGCGTCGAGGCGGTGGTAGTTCATCGCCCGGTTCACTGCGTCGAGCTTGCCCGGCGCCCAGATGTCGTCGGCGTCGCAGAAGGCGATGATCTCGCCGCGCGCCAGCGCCAGGGCGCCGTGGTTGCGCGCCGCGCTCGGGCCCCGGCCGGGGTTGGCGGTCCAGAGGATGCGGCGGTCGGCGGCGGCGCGGCGGGCCAGGATCTCGCAGGTGGCGTCGGTCGAGCCGTCGTCGATGACCAGCACTTCCCAGTCGGTGAAGCTCTGGCTTGCGATGCTGTCGAGCGTGGCCTCCAGCGTGGCGGCGGCGTTCAGGCAGGGGATGATGACGGAGATGCGCGGCATGGCTCAGGCCCTTTGCGGCGAGGAGAGGAAAGCGAAGGCGAGGGCGGGCAGCGAGGCGCCGACCATGGTCAGGGTGCTCACGCCCAGGTAGCCGAGGGCGATGGCGGTCAGCCCATGCGGGGCCATGACCAGCGTGTTGGCGATCACCGCGAGGGTCAGCACCAAGGTGGCCCCGAACTCGATCTCCGCGCGGTTGGAGCTGCGCAGCCAGCCGGCGGCGGCGGTCCAGATCAGCGTCGGGATGGCCGCGAGGCAGAGGATCGAGACCAGGTGCGACAGCTCCGCCCAGTCGGGCCCGAGGAGCAGCGGAACATACCAGGGGGCGAGCAGCGACTGGGCCAGCACCGCGGGCACGATCAGCCCGAGCGACAGGAGCAGGCTCTCGCGCAGGGCCCCAGCGCGGTCGGCCTGGGCGCAGAGATGCGGGAAGAGCACCGTCGCGAAGGCCACCGAGAAGGAGTTGGCGAGGCTCAGGCCCGCGTTGAAGGCCATGAAGTAGAGGCCCAGCGTCTCGGCACCGAGCAGCGCGCCGACGATCAGCTTGTCGGCCTGAAGGCGTGCGGCCTTGACGATTTCGACCCCGAGCACGGCCCAGCCGAAGGCCAGGAAGGGCTTGATGGGCGCGAAACCCGCGGCGCGGTTGCGCTGCCAGGGCCGCAGGCGGCGCATGGCGATGAGCCAGAAGGGCGCGGTCAGCAGGCGCGGCAGGATCAGCGCCAGGGCGACCGGCCAGACCAGCGCCAGCGCGACCGAGAGGAGGTTGGCGATGACCACCTGGCCACCGGCGATGGCCGCGGTGCGGCGCATCCGGCCCTCGCGCATGGCCAGCGCCGCCTGCACGAGGCCCGCCGGCATGAAGAGATACTCGCCCGCCAGCACCAGGATCAGCAGCGCCACCGCGGCGCTGCCGCCGGCGGCGTAAAGCAGCCCCGCGACCGCGGCCTGGGCGGCGAAGAGCCCCAGGCACCAGGTCCAGAAGATCCGGTGGGCGGTGGCGCAGGTCGCCTCGAGGTTCTCCTCGCGGGCGGCGATGATGCGCTGGTTCACGCCGTTCTCGGTCAGCGCCTTCAGGATGTCGGCGGCGGCGAGCGCGGCGGCGGCGATCCCGACCTCGCGGACGTCCATGACCCGGGCCACCGCGATCACCACGAAGAGCCGCGACGCCTTGGCGGCTGCCTCCGACGCGCCATAGGCGGCGAGGTTCTTTGCGAGGGTTGCGATTGACGAGTTGCGGGGCATAGGGCGGGGTCCTAAGGTTCTGGTGCACGGTTGTTTTAGCCGGGCCAGCGCGGGTCCGTCCCGGCCCCGGACGGGGAGGGCGGATGCGCCAAGGGACACGCGCCTGTCCGAAGGGATAGCCGGGGCATCCCGGCGCGCCGGGAGAGGCGGGCAGCGGGCGTTTGAACCCGCTGCACGAGGGACAATTGCAGCCGGGGCTCGCATGGCACCGAAGATTTTTCCGAAGCTCATTTGCGGGTTCAGCGCGCTGGCGCTGGCCGCCTGTTCATCGCTCAGCCCACCGCGGAACCTCGAGCCCGTGGCCGAGGGGCAGGGTTACCAGGCACAGTATCGCACGCCGCCGCCCCGGGCGCCCGAGCCGCTCTACCTGCGCGCCGAGGAGATGAACGCCGCCGATTGCCTGCCCTATCGCGGCGGGGCGCTTCAGGGCGGCGCGAAGTTCGCCGCGGGCGTGCCGCAGGTGCTGCGCGGAGAGCGGCTGTCGCGCAACGACCTGGTGGCGATCCGCGTGGGCGAGGACGAGGTCTTCAACGGCGCCTATGTGGTCTCGCGCGACGGGGCGCTGAAGCTGCCCTTCCTCGGGCCGATCCGCGCCCAGGGCCGCACGACCGGCGCGATCGAGACCGACCTGGTGGCCGGGCTCCTGCGCGCGGGGCTTTACTCCGAGGCGCCGCTGGTCTCGGTCCGGGTGACGGATTTCGCCTCGATCTCGGTGGGCGTCTCGGGCGCGGTCTTCGAGCCGCGCGCGCTGGAGATCGGCGCGGTGGCGGCCGAAAGCCTCGATAGGGCGCGGCAGGAGGCGCTCGGCGCCTCGACCGAGGGGCGCAACCTCTCGGCCGCGATCCGCGCCGCTGGCGGCATCCGTCCCGACGCCGACCTTTCGGCGGTCGAGGTTCGGCGCGGCGGCTCGGTCTACCGGGTCGACATGCGCGGCGTCTTCGAGGGCCGGCACGTCGGCGACGTCATGCTGCTGGCCGATGACGAGGTGGTGGTGCCCTCGCGCAACTGCTTCCAGGACGACCTGATGCGCCCGAGCCCCGTGAGCCCGCCGGGGGTGACGCTGTTCCTGTCGAACCTGACCCAGCCCGCGACCGCCAATGCGCCTTCGGCGATTGGCCGCGAGGTCCGCGAGGTGCCCTATGGCACGCGCCACATGCAGGCGGTGGTCGACACCAACTGCGTCGGCGGCGCGCGGTCGACCAGCGCCAACCGCTCGGCGGTGCTGTTCACCCGCAACCCGGTGAGCGGCGTCTCCACGGTGATCGAACGCGACATCGAGGACATGCTGCGCCGGCCTGACCGCGACGACTACGACCCCTATGTGATGCCGGGCGATTCCATCGCCTGCTACGACAGCACGGTGACCAATATCGCCGAGATCGGCCGGGTGCTGGGCATCGTGGTCCCGGCGGCGATCCTGGTGAGGTAAGGCGGGCGGAGGTCGGGGCGCTGCTGTTCAGCGCGAACTCCCACCCGCCACGCCAGCCCTCAGACCGGGCCGCCGCCCTCGGGGCCGGCCTCGGCGCTGGCATCCTCCAGTTCTTCTGTCGCCCGGGCGATGGCGGCGCTGAGCGCCGGGGCGTCGTCCTTCTCGGCGGCCAGTTCCACCGCCAGGAGCCGGTCGCGCAGGCCGAGCTGGCCGAAGACCGCGGCGCTGCCGGCGATCTTGTGGCAGCGGGCGGCGATCTCCTTCTTGTCCTCGGGTTCGGACTTCAGCCAGTGCAGAAGCTCGCGCCGCTCCTGCCGGAAGCGGGTCTCGTAGCGCGCCATGACGTCGTCGAAGGCGCTTTGCACCTCTTCGGGGGCCGGAGGCCGATGGGCCCGCGGCGGCGGCGCGGGCTTGCCCTCGGGCGGGACCGGCGGGGCCAGAGGTTCGGGGGCGGGGTCTGTTCCGGGTGTCGCGCTTGCGGCGGAGAATGTGGCCGCATCGGAGGGCTGCGCGCCGGGGCTGGCAAAATTGCTTACATCGGCGTGCTGAGCAGCTGCGCCGGAAGCAGAGCCCACATCACCCGCGCCGCCCGCAAGCCCGACCGGACCCGCCCCGTTCACCGGGGCCCCCTCGGCATGGGGCGGCGTCTTGCCGTTCAGCCCGGACGCCCCACCGGCCAAAGCCGCACTCCCGTCAGGCGCGGCGTCGACCGCCTGCCGCGTGTCGCCCACGCCCACGCCGTTGACGTTCCGCGCGATGGCCTCGCGCAGCTCGGTCTTGGAGAAAGGCTTGCCGAGGAAATCGCTCATGCCCGCATCGGCAAAGCGCTGCCGCGCGTCGGCCAGCACATTGGCCGAAAGCGCCACGATCGGCACGTCGCGCGACAGGCCCGCGCCCGCGCGGATGTGGCGGGTCGCGTCGAGCCCGTCCATGACCGGCATGGAGACATCCATGAAGATGATGTCGAAGCGCTGCGCCTCGGCGATGCGCAGGGCCGAGGCGCCGTTCTCGGCCTCGGTCACGCTGTGGCCCAGCCCGCGCAGGGTCTCGCGGGCGACCTGGCGGTTGATCTCGTTGTCCTCGACCACCAGCACCTCGAGCCGCGCCTGCGGGGTGCTTTCGTGAAGCGGCCGCCCGGTGTCGGCGGGCGCCTCGGTCGGCTCGAGCGGCAGGCGCAGCCAGAAGACGCTGCCTTCGCCCAGCGTGCTTTCGACGCCGATCTCGCCGCCCAGCCCCTCGACGAAGCGCTTGGCGATGCCGAGGCCCAGCCCGGTGCCGCCGGTCTTGCGGTGGAAGGAGGAATCGGCGGTGTGGAAATCGTCGAAGACATGCGGCAGGTCCGCCTCGGAGATGCCGAGCCCGGTGTCGATGACGCGGAACTCCACCCGCGGCGGCGGGCCCTGGTCGACCACTTCGACCTCGATCGCGATGCGGCCCTGGTGGGTGAACTTGATGGCATTGCCGACCAGGTTCAGCAGGATCTGCTGCATCCGCATCTCGTCGAGCAGCACCCAGTCGAGCCGCGGGCCGGTCCAGGACCATTCCAGCCGGTTGCCGTTCTTGCCGGCGTTGCCCGACTGGCCGTCGACGACGTTCTGCAGGAAGCGGCCCAGGTGCACCGGCTTCATCACGAAGCGCGTCTTGCCGGATTCGTGGCGCGAGATATCGAGCACCGTGTCGACATGGTGCATCAACAGGTCACCTGAAAGCTTCATGTTGCCGATGTAGCGCGCCTGCTGGTCGGTCAGCCGGGTCTCCTCCAGCAGCCCGAGGTTGCCGATGATGCCGTTGAGCGGCGTGCGGATCTCATGGGTCATGACGGCCAGGAAGTCGGATTTCGAGCGCTCGCCGGCCAGCGCCCGGTCGCGGGCCTCGACCAGTTCGCGCTCGGCGGCGACGCGGGCCGAGATGTCGCGCAGAAAGCCGATCACCAGCTGGTCGTCGCCGTCCTCGGCGACCTGCAGCGCCAGTTCGACGGGGAAGACCTCGCCGGATTTGCGGATCCCCTCGAGCCGCACGCGGCCCTGGCCGACGACGTGGTAGTCGCCGCCCTCGGCCATGCGCTCCATGCCGGCGTCATGGGCCTCGCGCAGGTGGCCGGGGACCATGACCTCGCCGATGGTGCGGCCGTAGACCTCTTCGGCGCTATGCCCGAAGATCGTCTCGGCGGCGGCGTTGAACTCGAGGATGCGGCCCGTGCGGTCGGTCACCACCACCCCGTCGAGCGAGGAGCCGAGGATGGTGTTGAGCCGCGCATAGGCCGAGGCCAGTTCCGCGCCGCGCCGCTCGGTCTGGCGGTTGGCGGCATAGGCATGGGTCGAAAGCAGCACCAGCGCCACCACCAGCGCCACGGTCACCAGCGCCAGCCGCACGAAGGTCGAGGCGATGGCGGTGCGCCGGGCGTCCGATTGTTCGGCGAAGAAGAACAGCCCGGTGTTGGCCATGAGCCGCACCACCGGGCGCTCGGCCTCGGCGCGGGCGATCATCTGGGGCAGGGCGGCGCGCAGCTCGGGGTCGGGCGCGTCGATCATCGGGATCGTGTCGTCGAGGAAGACCCGGATCGCGGCGAGCGCCGCGGCATAGCGCGGCTCGGCCTGCATGTCGGAATAGATCGAGCCGCGGGTCAGCGTGGCGATGCGGCTGTAGAAGATGTCGAACTCCAGCCGGACCTGCGCCAGAGCGGCGTCGGTGTCGGCGGGCTCGGCGGTTTCCGCGTGTTCCAGCGCGCGCTTGTATTCGAGGTATTCGACCTCCGCCTGCGAGAGGGTCCATTGGACGTTGTCCGATTCCGCCGTGCTGAGCAGTTGAAGGTCCTGCCAGACCTCCCGCACGAGGAAGGCCATGACGAGGATGCACAACGAGGCCATCGCCACCAGGAGCCAGGGTCCTGATTGGCGGTTCTGACCGGGTTTGACCATAATGGATCGCCTCTCGACTGCGGTGCGCCGAGAATACGACGTCACTCTTCGACGATCTCCATCCTATCGAGTTGCCAGATGCTGCGCGAGTATATCACCTCGGTTCGGTATTCAGCGTTCGCATCATAGGGATAAAGAACCCACAACGGGCCCTTTTCACGCCGGGACATGGCGTTTCCGTCCATCTCGTAGGCCACGATCGGGCCATCCTCGATTCCGTCCGAGGTGGGGATCTCGACGGTGTAGTCGTTGATGGCGGTGGCACGGATGGTGCCTTCCTCGGCGCCCACGTGTTCGAGCAGGGTGCTCAGCGAGACGCCGGTGAAGACATGGCTGCCTTCGGTCCAGATGGTCTTGGTCTCGACATCGCGGGCTTCGAGCTCTTTCAGCATCGCGATGTCGAATTGTGCGGTCTCCTCGACGTTGGTCTCGGAGATGGCGCCGCTGATCGTCAGGACGACGGGCCCCTCGGGCATCGGCAACGCCTCAGCCTGGGCCAGCGACGCCGAAAGGGCGAGGCCGCACAGGCTCAAGGGTAGGGATCGTGCATTCATGCGCATGGAACTCTCCTAAAACGGTGCCCTTGGACTGTCAGATTCACGCGAAGATTTCACGCGCGCTTGCGGATCGAAGCCTATCCTTTGGGATAGGTTTCGCGGTTCAGGCCGCCGGTCGCAGTCCAAGTTGCGCCGCCAGCCGGCTCTCCAGCCCCTCGCCGAGGTCGCTGCGGTCGAGCGCGAAGGCCAGGGTGGCCTCGACGAAGCCGCGCACCGAGCCGCAGTCGAATCGCTCGCCCTCGAAGCGGTAGCCGCTGACGCCGGCGCGGGGCAGGTCGCGGTTGATCGCGTCGGTGAGCTGGATTTCCCCGCCCGAGCCGGGGCCGAGGCGCGCCAGCTCCTCGAAGATCGAAGGTTCGAGGATGTAGCGGCCGATCACCGCGCGGGTCGAGGGCGCGAGCGCCGGGTCGGGCTTTTCCACGAGCGAGCGGGCGCGGGTGACGCGGCCGCGGCTCTCGCCGCAGTCGAGCACGCCGTAGGCGCCGACCTCGGCGCGGGGCACATCCATGGCGGCGACCATGTGACCGCCGGTCCGGGCATGGGCGTCGACCATCTGCGACAGGGCCGGGGTGGCGCCGCGGATCACGTCGTCGGGCAGGAGCACCGCGAAGGGCTCGTCGCCGACGAGGCGGCGGGCCAGCAGCACCGCGTGCCCGAGGCCGCGCGGCTGGTCCTGCCGCAGGATGGTCATCGCGCCCTCGGGCATGCGGGTCGCGTCCAGCGCCTCGAGCGCCTTGGTCTTGCCGGCCTCGCGCAGCTGCGCCTCGAGCGCGCGGGCGGTGCAGAAGTAATCCTCGAGCGCGGATTTCCCGGCGGCGCTGACGAAGATGAACTCCTCGATCCCGGCGGCGCGCGCCTCGTCGATGGCGTATTGAATGAGCGGGCGGTCGACCAAGGGCAGCATCTCCTTCGGGACCGACTTGGTGGCGGGCAGGAAGCGGGTGCCAAGACCGGCGACGGGGAAGACGGCTTTGCGGATATGGGTCATCGTGGGGCCTTTCTGGATCGGGGATTGCAGTTGGGGATAGGCGATCGGGGTTAAGGAAGGCTGAGGCCCGGGGGGATGGGCCGGAAGCAGGGTTAATGGCGGCTGAAGGGGCTCAGTAGGCGCCCCGGCCCGAGACCACCGCCCGGAAGGTCATGGCGATGAGCAGGAGGTCGAGCAGCGGGCTCTTGGCGCGGACATAGGCCAGGTCCATGTCGATCATCTTGTCGAAGCCGATGTCGGCGCGGCCCGAGACCTGCCAGAGGCCGGTGATGCCGGGCTTCACCCGCAGCCGTCCCAGCGCGCGGGCGGGATAGGCGGCGACTTCTTCACGCAGCGCCGGGCGCGGACCGACGATCGACATCTCGCCTTTCAGCACGTTGAGGATCTGCGGCAGCTCGTCGACCGAGAGGCGGCGCAGCAGGCGGCCGACGCGGGTCACGCGCGGGTCGTGGCGGGCCTTGAAGCAGACGCCCTCGCGGTCGGATGTGGCCAGAAGCGCGGCGCGGCGCGCCTCGGCGTCGGTGAACATCGAGCGGAACTTGTAGACCCCGAAGGTCACGCCGTCCTTGCCGACGCGGGTCTGCTTGAAGAAGACCGGGCCGCGGCTGTCGGCCTTGATCGCCGCGGCGACCAGCAGGAGGAGCGGCGCCAGCAGAAGCAGCGCCGAGAGGCTGACCGCCAGGTCTAGCCCGCGCTTGATGACCTGGGCGCGGTCGACGCCGGCCAGGGCATGGCGCGCGGCGCGGGCCAGGAAGGTGGCATTGCCGAGGAGGTAGCGCCCGGCCATGCGGCGGGGCTCCATCGCCAGCCGCCAGACCCATTCGAGCCGCGCGCGGCGCAGCGCCATGGGCGCGCGGGCGACATTGCCGGCCAGGAAGTCGAAAAGCGCGCCGACGCCGAGTTGCAGGCGCGGGGTGAGCGCCGCGCTGTGCTTGTCGATCCAGATCTCCTGCTTCGGCACGCCCATGGCGACCAGCAGGATGTCGGCGCCCGAGGCGTTGATCTCAGCCAGCGCCGCGGCATCGTCCTGCGCGCCCTCGTAGCCGTCGCGGGTGCCCGCGATGCGCAGGCCGGGGATCATGGTGCAGAGCTTCGCCGCCGCGGCCTCGGCGGTGCCGGGCGTGCCGCCGAAGAGAAAGACCGACAGGCCGCGCTTGGCCGCGCCGCGCAGCAGCTCGGGCACGAAGTCGGTGCCGTTGAGGTTCTCGGTCAGCCGGGTGCCGGTCATCCGGCCCGCGAGCTCCACGCCGATGCCGTCGGGCAGCACCGCGTCGGCCCGGGCGAAGGCGGCGGCCAGCGCCGGAATGCGGGCCCGCAGGTTGGCGGTATGGGCGTTGACGAAGAAGACCCGGCGGGCCGCGCCCTCGAGCAGCGCCTCGACCGTCGCGCCGGTGGTCGCGTCAACCATAGGGAGATCCATCACCGAGGCGCGTGGCAGCCATGCGGCACCCGCGAGCGCGGCACTGGCATCACACTGGAAAAGCGCGGGCGAATAGTGTTTCATGATCCATAAGCTCCGGTGTTTGCTGGTTTTCAGTGTTTTTGTCCGGAACCGGTTTGCAGACCAGACGAGCAAGCGGAGAGCCTTGGCCGCCCTTCGGCGAGGCGAAACACCAATGTGACTAGTTGCGGGTGAGAGCGGAGAGAACGCCTATCCGATCGGATGACCGGGCAGAGCTTTTCGCGCATTTCGTGTCTTGATCGCGCGCGATTCAGACGCAATAGATCATCCAAAGGGACGGATGCTGACGTGCGAATACTCTTTGCCGACGACCACGACCTGCTGCGCGACATGATCGTCGCCTACCTCGAGGCCGAGGACGGGATCGATGTGGAACAGGCCGCCAGCTTCGAGGAAGCCTGCGCCAAGATCGAAACCGGCGGGCGCTACGACCTGGTGCTCCTGGATTACAAGATGCCGGGGATGCGCGGGCTCGATTCGCTCGAGAAGGCGCTGACGCTCGACGGGCGCGACCAGCGGGTCGCGATCATCTCGGGCGAGGCCTCCCGCGAGATCGCCGAGAAGGCGCTCGCCATGGGGGCGGCGGGCTTCGTGCCGAAGACGCTGGCGGCCAAGTCGCTGGTCAGCGCGATCAAGTTCATGGCCATGGGCGAGCAATACGCCCCGATCCAGTTCATGACCGCCGAGGCCGAGCGCGAGAGCCATCCGATCGTCGACAAGCTCACCCAGCGCGAGACCGAGGTGCTGAAAGGCGTCTTCGAGGGCAAGTCCAACAAGGAGATCGCCCGCGACCTCGACCTGACCGAACCGACGATCAAGCTGCACATGAAGACGCTGTTCCGGAAGCTCGACGTGAAGAACCGCACCCAGGCGGCGCTTCTGGCCAAGGAAGAAGAGATCTTCTGAGCCCTCAAGCCTATCCCATCGGCTAGGCGCGCTGGCCTCTGGTGTGCCGACCTATGCCCCCGCGTGCGGGTCAGCGCGGGCGCCATAAGGGTAAAGAACGGGCAAAGGAGATTTGCCCATGACCCTCGCGACCGAGACCCCCGATCGTCCGCGCCCCTCTGCCATCGCGCTTCTGCGCCAGCCGCTGCGCAGCCTGTCCTTCCGCCGCCTTCTGGTCGGCGGGCGGCTGGGCGACGCGGGCCGCCTGCCGCGCTACGCGGCGGTCTTCATTCTGAGTGCCGCGGGCGTCTGGGCGCCGATCACCGGCTATCTGACCACCACGCCGCCGAGCTACGCGAGCCAGGCCTCGCTGATCCTGCCGGGCTCCGGGGCCTCGGCCTCGGTGAACCTCGCTGAGATCGGCCAGGCCTCGTCCTACGCGCATTCGGCCTTTGCCAACAATTCCGTCAGCCCGACCGAGACCTACAAGCGCCTGATCGGCGCCGACCGCATCCTCGCCGCCGCCGCCGCGCAGCTCGGGGGCACGCTGCGCGACTTCGGGCGGCCGCGGATCACGCTGGTGGACCAGACCGGGCTCATTCACCTCGAGGTCACCGGCGGCACGCCGCTGGCCGCCCAGGACAAGGCCGAGGCGCTGCTTTCGGCCTTCTTCTCCGAGATCGACCGCCTGCGCGAGGACGAGCTCAGGGTGCGCGCCGACGGCGGGCTGGGCGCGATCCGCGACTACCAGGAGACCGTCGCCGCCACCCGCGCCGCGATCACCGAGCTGCAGCGCGAGACCGGGCTGCATTCGGCCGAGCAATACCGCCAGCATGTCGCCCGGATCGACGGCGACCGGCGGGCGCTCGATGACCTGGCCGCGCGGCTGGCGCAGAAATCCCGCGCGGTCGAGGCGCTGGTCCTGCGGCTCGGCATGTCGGCGGATCTCGCGGCGGCCTCGCTGCGGCTTTTCGCGGACCGCGAATACATGTCCATGCTGGAGGAGGCCGCGGCCCAGGGCGCGACGCTCGCGGACATGCGCTCGCGCTTCGGTCCCCGGCATCCGAGCGTCGCCCAGGCCGCCGCCGCCTCCGAGGCCGCGCGGACCGCGGCGCTGGCGCGGGGCGGGCAGGTGACCGGGCTGGCCGCCGCCGCGCTCGACCGGCTGGACCTCTCGCCCGACGGGGCGCGGGCCGATCTTCTGGCCGAGCTGGTGCGCCTCGAGGCCGAGCGCGCAGGCCTCGCCGCCGAACACGCCGCCCGCGACAAGGCGCTCTCCGCCGAGATGACCTGGCTTGCCGAGGCCGCGCCTGCCGCCGCAAGGCTCGAGGACATGCAGCGCGACTTCGACGTCGCCGAGGCGGTCTTCGCCTCCGCCATCGCCCGCGCGGAATCGAGCAAGACCGACATCTATGCCTCCTATCCGCTGGTGCAGGTGCTGGAGGACCCCTCGCTGCCCGAAGGGCCGTCCTCGCCGCGGGTCAAGCTGGCCATCGCCGCGGGCGTCGCGGCCATGATCATGCTGCTCATCGGCCTGTCGCTCGGCTGGATCCGCCAGGCGGTGATCGGACGGCTCATCGCCCAGCCCGAGGACCAAGCATGAGCGCCGTCGCGACGGCCGCGCCCGTGCCCGCCAATCCCGCCGCGAGCACGGCCGCCGCGCCCACCGCCGCGCTGGCCCTCGCCAACCCCGCCGAGGCCATGGCCTACAAGGCGCTGATCTGGACCTGGCCCTTCTACGCCTTCGGCGCGCTCTATGTCGTCGGCCCCGTCCTGGCCTGGTGCCTCGGCGCGCTGGCGCTCCTGTCGCTCTACTTCGGCCCGGCGATCCGCGCCGACCTGCGCGCCACGGGGCCCGTCCCGCCGGTGGTCTGGGCCTGGATCTTCGGCATGGTCGTCATGCTGGTCGCGCTCTGGGTCGGGCATCTCGACTGGGGGCTCGGCATGAAAAAGACCATCAAGAGCTCGATCGGCTGGGCCAAGGGCTGGGCGCTCATGGCGCTCTTCCCCTTGGCCGGCGCGGTCCTGCCCATGCGCCGCGAGGTGCTGGCGCGCGGGCAATGCGTGATCGGGCTCTGGACGCTCTGCCTTGCGCCGGTGCTTCTTGCGGCACCCTATATCGGCCTGCCCGAGCGCATCTTCACCTCGCCGCTGAAGGCCGTCGGCGGGCCGGGGCCGGAGTATTTCTCGGTCTATTTCTTCACCTTCGACCCGGCCTCCTGGACGCCGCGCTGGCAGTTCTACGCCCCCTGGTCGCCCTTCGCGGCGCTCCTGGGCGTGGTGCAGGTGCTCTTCGCGCTCGAGGAAAAGAACATCCGCTGGCGCAGCATCGGCATCGCCGCAGGCGTCCTGATGATCCTGGCCTCGAAGTCGCGCATGGGGCTCGTGGGGCTCGTGGCCTGCACCATGGGCCCGCGCCTCATGCCCTTGATCCTCAAGGGCTGGGCCTGGAGCCTGCTGGCCGCCTGCGCCACCGGCTTCGCCATCGTCGGCGGCACCCTGGTCCAAGGCGCGCAAAGCGCGGTCTATGCCTTCAAGAACGCCCGCGCCGACAGCACCCGCGTCCGCGCCACGCTGCAGCGGATCGCCGGCGAGCGCTGGCGCGAAGAGGCGGTCTGGTTCGGCCATGGCACCGTGCAGCCCGGCCCGCATCTGGTGGAATACATGCCTATCGGCAGTCATCACACCTGGTATGGGCTGTTGTTCGTGAAAGGGCTCGTGGGGCTTTTTGCGCTGCTCGTGCCGCTGGTCTGGCAGACGGTTCTGGCGCTGATGGACGCCGCGCGCGGGCCGCGCGGGGCGCTGCCCCTGGGCATCGTGATGACGCTGGTGCTGCTGTCCTTCGGCGAGAACATCGAGATCGAGGCCTATATGCTCTGGCCCGGGCTGATCGTGCTGGGCATTCATGCCCGCGAACTGGCCGAAGAGGGCGCGACGCGCCGTGCGGGGCAGGGCGCGAAGGATGACGGGATGGTCGGCCAGCCGGGGTGATCTGCACCCTGTGTGCCAGCCGTGGCAGCTCTGCCACAGCTGACGCTGATCCGCGTCAAATTCAAAAACATGCGTGCATTTCGTGCGCCGAGCTTTCACCACTGCGGATGTTCCCGTTGGGCTTCCATTGCACCCGGGACCCGACGAAACCGGCTCGCACCGCAAGGTGCGGGCCGTTAATTTTTCCAAGCCTTATCAAGGGCTCGCGCGGATCAGAGCGCCAGCCAGAGCTGGAACAGAACCCCCGTCAGGAACGCCCCCGAGAGCGACAGCGCGATGTAGATCGCGAAGACCCGGAAGCGCGCCAGCGCCCAGACAGCCATGGCCGCCGGGATCGAGGTCACCCCGCCCGCGACCAGGAAGGTCATCCCCGCGCCGGGCGCCATGCCCTGGTCGATCAGCCCGCCGACCAGCGGCAGGGCCGCGTAGCCGTTGAGGTAGGCCGGCACGCCCACAAGCGTCGCGGCGAGGATCGGCAGGAAACCTCCGCCGCCGAGCGTGCGGGTGATCGTCTCCTCGGGGATATAGGCCAGCATCAGGCTTTCCAGCAGGAAGGCCAGCAGCAGCCATTTGGCCAGGAACAGCGTGGTCTCGACGCTGGTCCGCAGGAAGCGGGCGCGGCGCTCGGGGTCGGGCCAGAAGCGCCAGGTCACCGGCTGCGGCGCGCGCAGCTTTGCCCCGCCGCAGCCGCCGTTGCCGACGCCCGCGCGCAGCGGATCGGAGAGCGCCCCGCCGCGCGCCAGCGCATGCACCGCGAGCCCGCCGAAGAGCCCCAGCCCGATCGCCGCCAGCGTCTTGGCGAGCGCGAAGTCCAGCCCCAGGACGCCGGTCGTCAGCAGGAACATCGAAGGGTCCATGATCGGCGAGGAGAGCCAGAAGGCCATGACCGCCGAAAGCGGCACGCCCATGGCCAGGAGCGCCGCGATCAGCGGGATCACCCCGCAGGAACAGAAGGGCGAAAGCGCCCCCGCCAGCGCCCCGAGCCCGATCATCAGGAGCGGCGCGCCGGTGAAGGCCCGGGCGATCAGGTGGTCGGCCCCGGTGGCATTGGCCCAGGCCGCCATGAGGACCGAGAGCAGCAGGAAAGGCGCGGTCTCGGCCAAGGCCTCGGCGGCGAAGCGGGCGCTCTCGCCCGCCTGGCCGGGGTCGGTCAGCGTGAGGGCGATGAGCAGCGCCGCCGAGGCGAGCCAGACCCTCTGCCGGGTCCAGAGGTGATGCACGAGGCGGCGGGGCGCGGGGCCGGGAAGGGGCAGATCGGTCATCGGGGTCTCCGGGGTGGGGTTGGGGCCTCTAGGCGGCGCCCGCGTCCGAGGGCGTGTCGGTATCGGCAGGGGCGACGCCCGCACAGCATTCCGCCGTGAGGAAGTCGACGAGCCCGGTCATGGCAGGATAATCGGCGCGGTTCACCACCTCGCGGCCGCGCTTTTCCTGCGCGACGAGCCCGGCTTCGACCAGGGTCGAGAGGTGATGCGCCAGGGTCGAGGCCGGCAGGCCGAGATGCGCGCCGATCTCGCCGACGCGCAGGCCCTCGGGCCCGGCCTTCACCAGGAGCCGGAAGATCGAGAGGCGGGCGTCGTGCCCCAGCGCTGCCAGCGCGCGGGCGGGAGGTGTCGTGGTGCTCATGGGGCGATTCATAACCACAAAACTAGTTTTGTAAAGGTAATTGAGGGCGCGGGGCGGGAGGTGGGGGCAAAGTGCTGAGAAAACAGGGGGTTGGTGCTGGGCCTTGCGTGCGCGGGTTAGGGCGGCGCAGACGCGCAAAAGAAAACCCGCCGCGACTGCTGCGGCGGGCTTCCGTCTCTCTCCGGGCAGTTGGCCCCGCTCAGGCCACCTGCCGGCCCCGGCTCCAGACGCCGCGCACCACGGGCAGGTCCTCGACCTGGCTGACCCGGACCACATCCGCCAGCCGGCCCTCGGCAAGCTCCCCCCGATCGGAGAGCCCCGCCGCCTCGGCGGGCGCTGCGGTCACCGTCGCCACCGCGCGGGGCAGGTCGTCCCAGACCTTCGCCAGCCGCAGCGCCGCGAACAGGAGCGCCGAGGGCACGTAGTCCGAGGACAGGATGTCGAGCAGCCCGCGCTCGGCGAGGTCCAGCGCCGAGACATTGCCCGAATGCGAGCCGCCCCGGATGATGTTCGGCGCGCCCATCATGATGGCGATGCCTTCCGCGCGGCAGGCCTCGGCGGCCTCCACGGTGGTCGGAAACTCGGCGAAGCGCACACCATGGCGGCGCGAGGTGCGGACATGGTCGGCGCTGGTGTCGTCATGGCTCGCCAGCACCGCGCCGATGCGGCGCGCCTCGGCCACGGCGCCGGCCTCATGCGCCGCGCCGTTCTGGGCCTGCAGCTCCTTCAGATGCGCGACATGGGCGACGAAATCCTCTTCGGTCATTCCGCGTTTCTTGGCGACATAGGTGCGCAGCTGGCCGAGGTCGCGGAACTGCCGCTGGCCGGGGGTGTGGTCCATCAGGCTCAGGATGCCGACCCGGTCCTCTGGGCCGAAGCCCGCCAGCTCCTCGAGCAGCGTCTCGGAGCAGATCTCGGCCCGCAGGTGCAGGAAGTGGCTGATCTTCAAGACACCCTTGGCGCGCAGCGCCAGCAGCTCGTCGGCAAGCTGGCGGGCATATTCGTGGTAACGCGCCTTGCCGCCGTGGATCGAGCCCACGCGCAGCGCGTCGAAGACCGTGGTGATCCCGGTCGAGGCCAGCTCCGCGTCATGCGCGAGCAGCGCGGCCAGATGCGGCCAGTCGACCGAGGGGCGCGGCTCGATGTGCCGCTCGAGGTTGTCGGTGTGCAGCTCCACCAGCCCCGGGATCAGCAGGTCGCCGCCGCAGTCCACCGCGCCGCGCGGCAGGGTGGTGCCCTCGGTGATCGCGGCGATCTCTCCGCCTTCGAGATGCAGCGCGCCGGGGATCACCCGGTCGCGCAGGACCAGCCGGGCATTGGCAAGGCAGAGGGGTCCGGCCAGCGCGGGATCGGCGGCGCGGGGGGCGGGATGGATCGGCGAGTTCATGGCTCTCCCTTCCGGTTGGGGCACGGGCCGCTCTGGCTGACAGTCATGACAGCTTTGGAGCGGCCTGCGAAGCGGGGCATGGGCGGACGGCGGGTCATGGGGTCATCCGCGCCCGGCTGAGCGCGGACAGCGCGCGGGCGACGGTCTCGGTCGGCGGGCCGTCATTGGCGATCTCGGTGACGGGCAGCCCTTCGGGCAGGGGCAGGGCGGCGCGGGCCTGCCGCGCGGCGATCTCTTCGAGGCTTTCGCGCCCGCGCCCGGCAAGGCGGCGGGCCAGGGTCTCGGGGCGCGCGGTGATATGCAGCACCTCGAGGCCCGGGAAACAGGTGGCGGCCTCGGGCAGGACGCGCCGCGAGAGGTTGGCGAGCCGGATCTCCCCGGAGGCGACCTCGGCGCGGGTGGCCGCGGGGATGCCATAGGCCAGCCCATGCGCGCGCCAGCTCAGGCAGAAGGCCCCGGCGGCCTGCCGGTCGGTGAAGGTCTCTTCCGAGACCGGCTCGAAATCCTCGCCGCCGAGGCCCGCCTCGCGGGTGATGACCCGGCGCACCAGGCGGAAGCGCGGCTCGGCCGCGGCGAGCCCCGCCATGACGCTGTCCTTGCCGACGCCCGAAGGGCCGACCACGGCGATTAGCCGGCCCGGCGCGGGGGCGTTGGTGCCGCCGGTGCCCCGCGACGCCTCGGGCGCGTCCCCTCGGCCCGCGCGCGACGAGCCGGCGCCCGCTGTCACCACCCCGCTCATGCCGCGCAGCCCGGGGTGAAGCCGGTCACATCGACCTCGCGGTCGGCGACCCGGGCGCGGGCCTCGGCGTCGTGGAAGATGCCCACGATGGCCGCGCCGCGCGCCTTGGCGGCCTCGATCAGCTCCAGCACCACCGCGCGGTTGGTGGCATCGAGGCTCGCCGTCGGCTCGTCCAGCAGCAGCGCGGGATAGGCGAAGGCAAAGCCGCGCGCGATGTTCACCCGCTGCTGCTCGCCGCCCGAGAAGGTGGTCGGCGAGAGCTGCCAGAGCGTCTCTGGGATGTTCAGCATCTCCAGAAGTGCGGCCGCCTTTTCACGCGCCGCCTCGGCGGAGACGCCGGTGGCGCGCAGCGGTTCGGCCACCACTTCCAGCGTCGGTACACGCGGCACCACCCGCAGGAACTGGCTGACATAGCCCAGCGTCTCGCGGCGAAGCGCGATGATCTCGCGCGGGGCGGCGCGCGCGACATCGGTGTGACCGACTTGGATGCGCCCGGCCTCGGCCAGGTAGTTGCCGTAGATCATCCGCATCAGCGTGGATTTCCCCGAACCCGAGGCGCCGGTCAGCGCCACGCATTCGCCCGGGGCGACTGACAGCTCGGCCCCCTGCATCACCCGGATCGCCGCGCCGCCCTGGTTGTGCAGGGTGAAGGTCTTCGACAGTCCAGAAATCTCGATCATCTTGTCTCTCCTTGTCGGCTCAGACCTGCAGCACGCTCGAGACGAGCAGCTGGGTATAGGCGTGCTGGGGATCGTCGAGCACCTGGTCGGTCAGCCCCTGTTCGACCACATGGCCGGATTTCATCACCATCAGCCGGTCGGCCAGGAGCCGCACGACGGCGAGGTCGTGGGTCACGATCACCACCGAAAGCCCGAGGTCGCGCACCAGCCCGCGCAACAGATCCAGGAGCCGCGCCTGCACCGAGACGTCGAGCCCGCCGGTCGGCTCGTCCATGAAGACGAGCCGCGGCCCGGTCACCAGGTTGCGGGCGATCTGCAACCGCTGCTGCATCCCGCCCGAGAAGGTGCCGGGGCGGTCGTCGATCCGCGTCGTGTCGATCTCGACCCGACCGAGCCAGTCGGCGGCGGTCGCGCGGATCTCGCCGTAGTGCCGGGCGCCCACGGCCATGAGCCGCTCGCCCACGTTGCCGCCCGCCGAGACGCCCATGCGCAGCCCGTCGCGGGCGTGCTGGTGCACGAAGGCCCAGTCGGTGCGCGAGAGCATCCGCCGCTCGGGCTCGGACATGGTGAGGATGTCGCGCGGGCCATCCTCGCGGGTGTCGAAGATGACCTCGCCGCGGTCGGGGACAAGCTGGCCCGCCAGGCAGGAGAGCAGCGTCGACTTGCCCGAGCCGCTTTCGCCGACGATGCCCATGACCTCGCCGGGGTAGAGGTCGAAGCCCACGCCCGCGCAGCCGATATGGGCGCCGTAGCTCTTGCCGAGGTCGCGCACCGACAGGAGCGGCGCGGCGGGCGAGGGGGGCGTTGCCCGAGCCGGGGCCGATTGGGTCAGGGTCTCGGTCATGCGGCGTCCTTTCCGCGATAGCCGCGCGCCTGGCGGGTCTCGCAATAATCGGTGTCCGAGCAGACGAAGATCCGCCCGCCCGCGTCGTCGGTGATCACCTCGTCGAGGTAGCTGTCCTCGGCCCCGCAAAGCGCGCAGGGGTGGTCGGCCTTGGAGGGATCGAAGGGATGATCCTCGAAATCGAGGCTCTCGGCGGCGCTGAAGGGCGGCAGCGCGTAGATCCGCTGTTCGCGCCCCGCGCCGAAGAGCTGGATCGCCGCCGAGCGCCCGAGCTTGGGGTTGTCGAACTTCGGGATCGGCGAGGGGTCCATGACGTAGCGCCCCTCGACCTTGACCGGGTAGGCATAGGCGGTGGCGATATGGCCGTGCCGCGAGATGTCCTCGTAGAGCTTGACGTGCATGAGCCCGTATTCCTGCAGGGCATGCATCTTGCGGGTTTCGCTCTCGCGCGGTTCGAGAAAGCGCAGCGGCTCGGGGATCGGCACCTGGTAGACCAGGATCTGGCCTGCGCGCAGCGGCGTCTCGGGGATCCGGTGACGGGTCTGGATGACGCTGGCCTCCTCGGTGCGCGTGGTGGTCGCCACGCCCGCGGTGCGTTCGAAGAACTTGCGGATCGAGACCGCGTTGGTGGTGTCGTCGGCGCCCTGGTCGATGACCTTGAAGCGGTCCTCCGGCGTCATCACCGCCGCCGAGACCTGCACCCCGCCGGTGCCCCAGCCGTAGGGCATGGGCATCTCGCGGCTGGCGAAGGGCACCTGGTAGCCCGGCACTGCAAGCGCCTTGAGGATGGCGCGGCGCACCATGCGCTTGGTCTCTTCGTCGAGATAGGCGAAATTATAGGCGTCCTGGGTCATGACTGGACCTTTCGCGGCAGGAAGACTTTCGTGTTAGACGCGATTTCCCGCGCCGCCATGCAATCGCCACAAATGCGTCCTAGCTGGTGTCCGCATTGAACGATGGAGCATTCATGGACTGGACCCTCATCTTGGTCTTGCTGGGTTTCGCGGCGTTTCTGGTCGGCCGGTTGTGTCTTGGTGTGTTCTACGAAAACAGCAGATTGAACACGGTTCTGGAGTTTCCGACCGGCAAACCCGAGGACGAGACCCTCGGGGATGACGACTGGGACGACCGGGACTAGGCACATTCTTCCGCCTCCCGCGCCGGGCGGGTGGCGCTTTCGCGGCGCAGCTTCCGCACGAGTTCCAGCTCGGACTGGAAGTCGACGTAATGCGGCAGCTTGATGTGCTCGAGAAAGCCCGTCGCCTGGATGTTGTCGGCGTGATACAGCACGAATTCGGTGTCCTGGGCGGGGGCGCCCTGGTCGTCCTCGCCCAGTTCCTCCCAGCGCAGCGCCCGGTCGACCAGCGCCATGGAGATGGCCTTGCGCTCGCTCTGGCCGAAGACCAGCCCGTAGCCGCGGGTGAACTGCGGGGGCTCGGATTTCGAGCCGGTGAATTGGTTGACCGTCTCGCATTCGGTCAGGGCGATCTCGCCGATCTCGACCGAGAAGCCCAGCTCGGGCACCTCCATCTCGAGAGGCACCGTGCCGATCCTGAGCTCGCCCACGAAGGGGTGGTTGCGGGCGTAGCCGCGCTGGGTCGAATAGGCGAGGCTGAGGAGGAACCCCTCGTCGGCGCGGCTCAGGACCTGCAGGCGCAGGGCCCGGTCGGCGGGCATTTCCAGCGGCTCGCGGGTGACGTCGCGCGGGGTCTCCTCGCCGGGCTCGGGCGTCTCGATCAGCCCTTCGCGGTTGAGGAACTCCATGACGCGCGGCATCGGCTGCTCGGCGCCCTCGGGCGCCTCGGGGCCGGGCTGGTCGGGCGGGGTGCCCTCGGCGGCCAGCGCGAAGTCGATCAGCCGGTGGGTGTAGTCGAAGGTCGGCCCGAGCACCTGCCCGCCGGGCAGATCCTTGAAGGTGGCCGAGATGCGCCGGTCGCAGGCCATGGCCCCGGTGTCGACGGCCTCCGTCGCGCCGAAGCGCGGCAGGGTGGTGCGATAGGCGCGGATCAGGAAGATCGCCTCGATCAGGTCGCCGCGCGCCTGTTTGATCGCCAGCGCGGCCAGGTCGGCGTCCTGCAAGGAGCCCTCGGCCATGACCCGGTTCACCGCCAGCGCCAGCTGCTCGCGGATCTGCGCGACCGATAGCTCGGCGACGGAGGGATCGCCCCTGCGCTCTTCGGCGAGCCAGTCGTGGGCGTTGTCGATCGCCCGTTCGCCTCCTTTGACGGCGACATACATCAGCGCACCTCCGTGGAGCGGGGCAGGGCGGCGAGCCGCGCCCCGCAGGTGAAGAGGAAATCCCGCCCGAGCGGGTAGTGCCGGCGGTTCTCGGCAAAGGCCCGGGTCTCGGGCAGCGACAGCGCGGCGGTGGTCTCGATGCCGGGGCCCGAGAGCACCGCGCCCTCGGCGGCGAGATGCGGCAGCTCGACGATCAGCGTGGCCGAGCGGTCGGGGTATTCCGGCGTGCCCAGCGCGAAGCGGTCGAGCGGCGCCAGCGCCTCCCAGGTGCCGAGCGCAAAGGCGGCCTCGGCGGGGGCGACCACGGGGGCGCCGGTGTGGAAGGCCAGCCACTGGCGCACCTCGGCGCAATCGGCGGCACCCGCCAGGTGCACCGGCGTCGTGCCGTCGACCAGCGTCAGCAGCACTGCGCCCGCGGCGGGCGACAGCGGCTCCGGCGGGGATGCGCCCGCGAGCGTGTGGATCGTGCCGGGGCGGGCCATGGCCTCCATCAGGCTGCGGAAGGCTTGCGCGGCCTCGCGCGGCGGGGCGGCGAAACCGCCTTCAAGGGTGTGGGCCTGCATCAATCCTCTCCCCGGACCATGGTGAAGAAATCGACCTTGGTGGTCGTGGCGCGGGCGGCGCGGCTGGCGCGGGCGGTGCGGGCCTCGTCCTCGAGCACTTCCAGCACGCCGCTTTGCAGGCGCGCCGACGCCTCCGTCTGCATCAGCGCGTCGACGAGCGCGGCGGCCTCGGCATCGGCCTTGCGGCGGCCCTTGAGGTAGGCGTGGCCGACCTCGCCCGAGGCCAGCCGCAGCGCGCAGCGGGTCACCGTGACCTCGCCCAGGTTGAAGGGCTGGCCGGTGCCGCCGGCGCGGCCGCGCACCATGACGCTGCCGATCTCGGGGGCGCGCAGCCAGTCGAAGCCGGGGCGGTCCAGGCAGGCATCGAGCAGCGCCGCCACGCGGCCCTCGGGCGCCTTGGCCAGGCGGCCCATCCGGGCCTTCCGGGCGGCGGTTTCTGCGTTTGGCTCTTCCATCTCGACAAATCCGCGTTATACTAGACAACTATACAAATCATCGCAGATTGCCCCCTGCGAGGCCAGAGGAGTTTTGTGAAACTTGCGTGACGCGAAGACAGGATCCGGCGGTCGGACGCCGCTTTGGCAGGCCATCGCCACGGCGCTGCGCTCGGACATCTCGGACGGGCGCTACGCGCCGGGGGACAAGCTGCCGACCGAGGCGGCGCTGTCGGAGCGCTTCGGGGTGAACCGTCACACGGTGCGCCACGCGCTGGCGGCGCTGACCGAGGAGGGGCTGGTGCGCAGCCGCCGCGGCGCGGGCGCCTTCGTTGCAGCGCGGCCCACCGATTACCCGATCGGGCGGCGGGTGCGCTTCCGCGAGAACCTCTTGGCGGCGGGGCGGCAGCCCGAGAAGCGCCCCTTGCAGATCGAGACCCGCGCGGCGACCGAGGGCGAGGCCCGGGCGCTCGACCTCGCGCCGGGGGATGCGGTGGTGGCCTACCACGGGCTGTCGCTTTCCGACGGCCAGCCCATCGCGGTCTTCGAGAGCCTCTTTCCCGCCGCGCGGCTGCCCGGCCTCGCCGAGGCGCTGGCCGAGGAGCCCGGCGTCTCCCCGGCGCTGCGCCGCGCGGGCGTGGCGGATTTCACCCGCGCCAGCACCCGGCTGACGGCGGTCCTGGCCGATGCGACCCAGGCGCTGCACCTGCAACTGCCTGAGGGCGCGCCGCTGCTTCGTTCCACGGGCGTGAACATCGACCCCGAGGGCGTGCCGGTGGAGTTCGGCCGGACCTTCTTCGCGGGCGATAGGGTGACGCTGACGCTCGGCCCCGAAGGCTGAGGCGGGCGAGGGCGTGGCAGGGGGCGCACAAACCGCACCCCGCGCCTCAGCCCCCGTATTTCTCCAGGAAAGCCGCGGCGGAGAGCGCCCGGAAATCCGGCAGCGCGGCGCGCAGCCTCGCGTGGTCCCAGTCCCACCAGGCCAGCGCCATGAGCCGTTCGGCCAGATCCGCGGGCTGGCGGCGGCGGATCTCGCGCGCCGGGGTGCCCGCGACAATCGTGTAGGGCGCCACGTCGCGGGTCACCACCGCGCCCGCCGCGACCACGGCACCATGGCCCAGCGTCACCTCGGGTTTCACCAAAGCGCCATGGCCGATCCAGGTGTCATGCCCGATCCGCGCCAGCCGCGCCCGCCTCCGGGCGAAGAATTCGGCGTCGACGTCCGCGTCGTCCCAGTAGTCCGAGGAGCGGTAGAGGAAGTGATGGCAGGCCGCCGTCTCCAGCGGGTGATCGGTCGCGCCGATGCGGCTGAAGCTCGCGATATTGGCGAACTTGCCGACCTCGGCGTTGGCGATATCGGCGTAGCGGTCGCAGTAGGAGTAATCCCCCAGCGTGGCATAGGCGATCCGGCTGCCGCGGCCGATCTCGACGTAGCGCCCGAAGGTGCTTTCGGTCAGCTCGCACTCGGGGTGCAGATAGGGGCGGTCGGGGCTCAGCCGGGCCATGTCACTGCGACCTCTTGATCAGCCGCCCGCGCAGCTTGCCCGAGAGCCAGTCCATCGCCATGACCATGAGCACGATCAGCACGATGTAATAGGCGACCTCTTCCCAGTCCTTCTGGGTCTGGATCGCCTGGGTCAGCATCAGCCCGATGCCGCCGCCGGTGATCGCCCCGATGATCGTGGCCGAGCGGGTGTTCGACTCCAGGAAATAGAGGATCTGGCTCAGGAGCACCGGCACCACCTGCGGGAGCACCCCGAAGCGGTAGCGTTGCAGGGGCTTGGCCCCGGTAGAGGAGACGCCCTCGATCTGCTTCTCCTCGACGTTCTCCAGCGCCTCCGAGAAGATCTTGCCGAAGGTGCCGGTATCGGTGACCAGGATCGCCAGCGCGCCGGTCAGCGGGCCGGGCCCGAAGGCGCGCGACAGGACCACCGTCCAGATCAGCGCGTCGACGCCGCGCACGAAGTCGAAGATCCGCCGCATCGCGAAGCGCAGCGAGGTCAGCGGCGCGAAGCGCTTGGCCCCGAGGAAGGCCAGCGGCAGGGCGACCAGCGCCGCGCCGAATGTGCCGAGAAAGGCCATGAGGATGGTCTCGCCGATCGCCCAGGCCACGTCCTTGTGGCGCCACATCGGGTTGTTCCAGACGTCCTGCACGGCGCCCACGAGGTTGGCCCGCGCGGGGTCGATGCGCTCGCCCCAGAGGATCCGGCCCAGGCTGTGGCCGTGGTAGGGGCTCTCGAAGGTGAAGAAGAAGAGCTCCCAGCCGGGGAAATAGTTGAAGATCTCGGTCTTGGTGCCGGTGACGGTGATCCGCCCTTCCTCGGTGGTGATCGCCACGCGGCGCGAGGAGGCGCTGATCCAGTCGGGCGGCGTGTCCGAGAGGTTCGTGATGACCTCGCGGCCCTCGGTGGCGATCTCGATCAGCGGGTGACCGGGCACCGCGACCTCGGTGCGGTTGCCGGGCAGAAGCCGCACCTCGTGGCCGGGCCCGAGCGCCACGCTCAGGGTCTCCTCGCCGGTGACCCAGGCCGGGCGCGCGCCCTCGGGGTAGGCGCCCTTGCGCTCGCCCTCGACGGCGTAGTCCATCTCGCCCGAGCGGGCGTCGCGGGTCACATGCACCTTGTAGGACCAGCTGTCCGAGGCCAGCGTGACGGCGTTGTCCCAATCCGCGCGCTTGGCGAGCCCGGGGATGTCGAAGGCGAAGACGATGTAGGTGAAATAGGCCAGCACCAGCACCGGCAGGGCCAGCGCGGTCAGGCGCTTGCGGGCGAAAAGCCTGTCGGCGTCCTGCCGGGCGGTCTCGAGCGTCGTGGTGGTCATGCGCGCTGCCCCTCCGTGAGGCGGTTGCGGGTGCGGCTGGAAAGCTGGTCGAAGAAGACGATGGCGCCGAAGAGCAACAGGAAGATCGCCGCCGCCTCGTCGAAGCGGCCGGGGCCCCAGGCCATGGCGTTGCGCAGCTCGTAGCCCAGCCCGCCGGCGCCGACGAAGCCCAGGATCGCCGAGGCGCGGATGTTGATCTCGAAGCGCAGGAGCGCGTAGCTCAGGTAGTTCGGCGCGACCTGCGGAAGGACGCCGAGCCACATCCGCTGCGCCCAGGTGGCGCCGGTCGAGGCGAGCCCCTCGACGGGTTTCAGATCGGCGTTCTCGGCCACCTCGGAGAAGAGCTTGCCAAGCGCGCCGGCGGTATGGATGGCAATGGCGATCATCGCCGGCACTGGCCCGCCGCCCAGGACGAAGATCAGCACCAGCGCCACGACGATCTCGGGCACCGCGCGCATCACGTCCATGATCCGGCGGAAGAGCCCGATGAGCCGCGGCCAGCGCGCCAGCCCGCGCGTCGATAGAAGCGACAGCAGCAGCCCCGCCGCCGCGCCGATCAGCGTCGAGACGGCGGCGATGTTCAGCGTCTCGACCAGGGCGGGGAAGAACTCGGCCAGGAGCCCGGGCAGATCGGCGCGCATCGCCCAGGCCTCGGCCAGGACCTCGGCGGGGTAGTCGCCGACCTGGGAGATGCCGGACCAGAAGCCGCCGGCGTTGCGGTCGTTGGCGACCATGAAGCCCGAGACCATCAGCAGGGCGAAGATCATCAGCGTCAGCCCGCCGTAAAGGCGGCGGCGCTGCAGTTCGGCCATGTAGCTGTCACGGACCTGGTGGACCGGCCCGCGGTCCGGGGCGGTCGGGGGGGCGTCTGTCATTGTCGGGGGCCTCGGTCGGGTCGGCGTCGGGTCGGCGTCGGTCTGGGCGCTGGCGCGCGCGCGCCCCGGGGCCTGTGCCTGGCCCGGGACGCGCGCCGGTCGGGGCGTCGGGCAGATCAGCCGCCGATCGCCGCCTTCCGGGCCTCGATGATCGACAGGTAGGTGTCGTGGGTCACCGGCTGGAAGCCCAGGGTGTCGCCCGCGGCCACGCCGTAGGCGCAATCCTCGTCACGCTCGTGCAGGCCGTCGACCAGCTCGGTCATGGTGGCCTTCACCTCCTGGGGCAGGGCCTGGCGCAGCACCACGGGGCCCTCGGGGATGACCTTGGACTGCCAGATCTGGACCAGCTCGTTCATGTCCACGAGGCCCGCGTCCACGGCCTTGCGCAGCGCGCCGGAGTTGTAGCCGTCTTCCCAGTTGCCCTGGCCGTCGGCCCAGGTCACGCCGGCGTCGATGTCGCCGTTGTTGACCGCGACGATGGTCTGTTCGTGACCGCCGGTGAAGACCACGTCGGCGAAGTATTCGCCCGGCTCCATGGTGATCTCGGCGTCCTCCTGGGGGATCTCGATCGAGGGGATCAGGTAGCCCGAGGTCGAGTTCGGGTCGCCGAAGCCGAAGACCTTGTCGGCCATGTCCTCGAGCGAGGCGATGCCCGCGTCCTTCCGGGCGAAGCCGATCGAGTGGTAGCCGATCGAGCCGTCGTTGTTGACCTTTACCAGCACCGGCTCCACCGCCTCGGGGGCCTGCAGGTAGGTCGCCGCATAGGCCGAGGCGCCGAGCCAGGCCATGTCGATGGTGCCGCCCAGGAGACCCTGGATCACGCCGTTGTAGTCGGCCGGGGCAAAGAGCTTGACCTCGACGCCGAGCGCCTCGGCGGCATAGTCCTGCAGGCAGCTGTAGCTGTTCAGCCGGTCCTGGGCGTTCTCGCCGCCGAGGATGCCGATGCGGAACTCGTCGATCTCCTGGCCCATGGCGGTGGTGCCAAGGCAGGTGCCGGCCGCGAGGGCGAAGGCAAGGGTGGTCTTCATCTGTCTCTCCATTGACGTCGTGATGAACGGATGGGCCCGCGGCTCCTGCGGGCGGGATACTGGCTCAGGCCGGGACCCGCTGTCGGGCGGACCTGTCCAGGGTTTCGAGCGCGGTCGAGGTGGCGGCTTCCGAGAAATCCGCCCCCGCGCCGTAGATGTCGCGGGCGACCCCGGCGGTGAGCTGCGCGGGCGTGCCGTCGAAGACGACGCGGCCGTCGCGCATGCCGATCACCCGGTCGCAGTAGCGCCGCGCGGTATCGAGCGTGTGCAGGTTGGCGATCACCAGCCGGCCGTCCTCTTCGTGGATGCGGCGCAGCGACTGCATGACCACCTGGGCGTTCATCGGATCGAGCGAGGCGATCGGCTCGTCGGCCAGGATCACCGCGGGATCCTGCATCAGCGCACGCGCGATGGCGACCCGCTGCTGCTGCCCGCCCGAGAGCGCCTCGGCGCGTTTCGGCGCTTCCTCGACGATGCCGAGCCGGTCGAGGATCTCGATGGCGCGGTGAATGTCGGCCTGGGGGTAGAGGTTGAACATCGTGGCCAGGGTGGGCTGGCGGTTCAGCGTGCCGTGCAGCACGTTGGAGACCACGTCCATGCGCGGCACCAGGTTGAACTGCTGGAAGATCATCGCGCAGCGCGACTGCCAGGCGCGGCGGGCGCGGCCCGAGAGGCGGGTGACCTCCTCGCCCTCGAAGAGGATGCGCCCGGCGCTGGCGTCGGTCAGCCGGTTGAGCATGCGCAGGAAGGTGGATTTGCCCGCCCCCGAGCGGCCGATGATGCCGATCATCGCCGGCTTGTCGACCTGGATGGACACGGCGTCGACCGCCGTCTTCGGGCCGAAGCGCTTGGTCAGCGCGTCAATCGTCAGCATTGCTATCCCCTGTTCGTCGTTGGGGGGCACCTACCGGCGACAGACAACGGAACGGCGACAGTTGTGAGACGTCTCGGTCACGTTTCGATGTCGGATTTGTAACGGCGCGGGGGCTTTGCGCGGCGCGGTAAGGGCGCGTCGGGGGCTTGTCAGAAAACTGTTACATGACGGCGCGGCGGTGCTAGGCTCGGGCCATGACCACGCCGCGCCCGATCCCGGCCTGCCTTGCGCTGGCCGTTCTCGCCGCCCAGCCGGGCCCGGCGGCGGCGCGGATCGCCGATGTGCTCTGCGCGCCCCGCGCGCAGATGGTCGAGCGGCTCGAACGGAGCCAGGGCGCGCGGCTCGAGAACCGCGGTATCCGCGGGCCGGACGTGGTGCTGGAGGTCTGGGTCAGGCCGGAGAGCGGCGCCTGGACGCTGGTGCAGAGCTATGCCAACGGCCAGGCCTGCATCGTCGCCATGGGCGAGGGCTGGCAGGAGATGGCCCCGAAGGCCGCCCCCGCCGACACGCGCGGCGGCCCGGCGGACCCCGCGCGAGACGAGACGCTCTGAGATGGCCGGGCGCATCTGCCCGGCCGCGCCCAATATAATGTCAGTGCAATTGCCGCTTCGGCGTGGCCACCGCCGCCACATGCATGGCCGCGGCCTGGGTGCGGTCGCCGTCGATCTCGAGCCGGGGGCCCAGCGGCAGGGCACCCATGCCCAGCCGCGCCATCCAGCGCTGGAAGACCGCGGGCACGATGCCGATCACATGGGTCGCGCCTTCCGCCACGGCGGCCTCGGCCATGGCCTGCATCAGCCGCGTCTGCACGCCGATGCGCCGGTCCGAGGGCACCTCGGGCGACAGGAAAAGCCGCGTCGCCTCCCAGATGTGGTCGACCACCGGCGCCTTTTCATAGAGCACGTAAGAGGGGATGTCGGTCAGAAGCCCGTTCTGGGCGTCGCGCAGCATGTAGCTGTAGCAGCCGCAGCGCGCCTTGGTCGGCAGGACGCGGATCCCGGCCATGACCTCGCCGAACTCGTGCACAACGATGTTGCGCGCCTGCGGCGTATCGTATTGATCGAACTCCAGCCCGCGCTCCTCGGGCAGATCCCATTGTTTGCCCTGGATGAACACCCGGTGGCGCGCCCGCAGGAAGTCGAGATACAATTCGCCGTAATGATGTTGATTGTGCACCGAAAGAACCGTCGAACGCAGCCGCGGCTCGCTGGATTTCAGCGCGTCGGGAACGGAATTTTCCCGCGATGATCTGGCGGTCTCCTTGCGAATCTCCCTCTCAAGCGGGTCGCGCTCGAGCTCGGGAAACACGATGTCCGCCTTACGATGGACTAATGTCACGTTTCTGCCCCAATGCCGGAGGTTGCGGGGTAACACACCACAATCACTCTTTTTTATCCATACTTTGGCCACATTTTCGAACAGCTTCAATGTCATTGTTCTCAAATGTGAAAGTATTCGTTGTATTGTGGTGCATGAAATCACCGGACGAGAGAGCCTGAAATGCCGCTACCTGCGCTTTTTGGTCGCGAAATCGAGCTTTGGGCCGACCGTCGAAGGCTGCGTGAATACGCCCGGATCGGGCGTATCCTCTTCGTGCAACGCATCATTATCTACACCGCCGCAAACGTTCTTGCGGGCTATTACTACAGCTGGCGCACGGCGATCATCTTCATGGGGCTGGTGCTGGCCGCCGAGCTTTATGACGCCATCTGCTTCCGCAACATATTGTCCGTGAAGGCGTGGAATGCGCGACATGTGCGCATTGCCATGATCAGCCTCTATATCGGCACCGCCTTTAGCGCGGTGGTGATCGCCAGCTTCTCAATCACGCTTGCGGGAATGCAGGGCACCGACAACGGGCATTTCCTGTCGATGTTCCTGCTCTTCTCCGCCTCGATCTTCGCGGCGATGAACAATCGCCATTTCCTGAATGTGCTGGCGCTGCGGCTGTCCATTTACGTCGCGGCAATTCTCTACATTCCGGTCCGAGACGTCTGGATCGAACGCCCGCCGATCAGTTCCGAGATCTGGCTACATCTTTTCACGGTGATCTTCGTCCTGGCCTTCATTCTGGAATGCGCCCGGAATTTCATCGCCGGCTACAACGCCAACCTGCGCAGCCGCAAGGCGCTCGAGGAAGAGCACGAGCGCACCAAGGCGGCCTTCCAGGCCAAGACCCGGTTCCTCTCGACGGTCAGCCACGAGCTGCGCACGCCGCTGACCTCGATCAAGGGCGCGCTCGAGGTGATCAACACCGGCGCGCTCGGCGAGGCGCCCGAGAAGATGCGCGGCCCGCTCGACGTGGCGACCCGCAACAGCCGCCGGCTGGCCGAGCTGGTCAGCGACCTCCTGCTGCTGCAGAAGGCCGAGGCGGGCAAGTTCGACTTCAACATGGAGCACGCCGATCTCAGCGAGCTGATGACCGAGATCGTCGAGCGCTTCCGCCCCTTCGCCGAGAACCTCGAGGTGGCGCTGAAGGTCGATGTGCCGGATGCCCAGCTCTGGGCGCGGATCGACAAGACGCGCTTCAACCAGGTGATCGCCAACATCCTGTCGAATGCCACCAAGTTCTCGCGCAAGGACGGCGGCGAGGTGAACGTGGCGCTGCGCCCCAGCGGCGACATGATCCGCATCGCCATCTCCGACAACGGCGAGGGCATCCCCGAGGAGTTCCGCGACAAGGTCTTCCAGGAGTTCCAGCAGGCGGGCCCCCTGGAGACCCGCCGCCACGAGGGCACCGGGCTGGGGCTGAGCCTCTCGAAGCGGATCATCGACGCCCACGACGGGCGGATCTGGTTCACCACCAGCACCGGGCGGGGCACGACCTTCTTCATCGAGCTGGCGCGCGAGCCCGAGCCGATCGAATCCTCGAGCGTCGTCGCCGCCTGAGCGGACGACACAACCTGACAGGGCCAAACGGGCAGGGCGCGGCGGCGCCTTTTTGTCGTTCCGGGGAAAGATTGCGCGCGGGGTGGGCCCCCGCGCGGGGTGTCAGACCGAGACCAGCCGCAGAAGCTCCGCCCGGTCCACCGCCTCGGCGCGTTCGGAGAGGACCACGCTGCCGCGCTGCAGGGCGGTGAACTGGTCGGCCAGCCCGTAGGCGAAGTCGAAATACTGCTCGACCAGCACGATCGCCATGTCGCCGCGGGCGCGCAGGTAGTCGATCACCTCGCCGATCTGCTGGATGATATTGGGCTGGATGCCCTCGGTCGGCTCGTCGAGCAGCAGGAGCTTCGGTCGGGTGATCAGCGCCCGCGCGATGGCGAGCTGCTGTTGCTGGCCGCCGGAGAGGTCGCCGCCGCGCCGCCCGAGGAACTCCTTCAGGATCGGGAAGAGGGTGAAGACCTCCTCGGGGATTGCATGTTCGCTCGCGGGCAGGCAGGCGAAGGCGGTCTCGAGGTTCTCGCGCACGGTCAGCAGCGGAAAGATGTCCCGGCCCTGCGGCACATAGCCGATCCCGGCGCGGGCGCGGCGATGGGCGGGCAGGCGCAGCATCTCCTGGCCTTCGAGCATGACCGAGCCGCCGCTGGCCGGGTGGCTGCCGCTGATCGCCTTCAGAAGCGAGGTCTTGCCGGTGCCGTTGGTGCCCATGACGCAGGTGACCTCGCCCGCGCGGGCGGTCAGCGAGATGCCGTTCAGGATGCGGCTCTGCCCGTAGTGCAGCACCAGGTCCGAGACCGCGAGAAGCGGCGCCGCCTCGGCGCGGGCGTCGCTCCGGGGCTCAGCGGCCGAGATAGACATCGATCACCTCCTGGTTCCGGGTCACATGATCAAGCGAGCCTTCCGCCAGCACCGCGCCCTCGTGCAGCACGGTGACCTTGCAGCCGAGGCGGCGGACGAACTCCATGTCGTGTTCCACGACCACGATGGCGTGCTGCTCGGCGAGGCTGCGCAGCAGCGCGGTGGTATGCTCACGCTCGGCCGGGGTCATGCCCGCCGCGGGCTCGTCGACCAGCAGGAGCTGCGGGTCCTGCGCGAGCAGCATGCCGATCTCCAGCCATTGCTTCTGGCCGTGGCTCAGCTCACCGGCGCGGCGCCCCAGCATCCCCGCGAGGCCGATGGTCTGGGCCAGCTCGGCGATGCGGTCGCGGTCGCGGCTCTCGGGGCGCCAGAAGAGCACCCGGAAGGGGCGGCGGTCGGCCTTGAACGCCATCATCAGGTTGTCCTCGACGCTCTGGTCCTCGAAGACGGTGGGCCGCTGGAACTTCCGCCCGACGCCCGCGCGGGCGATCTGCGCCTCGGAGAGCGCCAGGAGCGACTGGCTGCGCGGTCCCCAGATCACCCGCCCGGCGTCGGGCCGGGTCTTGCCGGTGATGATGTCCATGAAGGTGGTCTTGCCCGCGCCGTTGGGCCCGATCACCGCGCGCAGTTCGGCCGGGCCGATCGAGAAGGACAGGTTGTTGATCGCCTTGAAGCCGTCGAAGCTGACCGAGACGCCGGAGACCTCGAGCAGCTGGGCCTTGGGATGCGCGGTGCTCATCGCTCGGCCTCCGGTTCGCGCAGCGCGCCCTCGTCGGGGCCGAGGTCGCTGCCGTGGCGCTCGGGTGCGCGGCGCGCGGTCCAGAGGTCGACGAGCCCGCCAAGCCCCTTGGGCGCGAAAAGCGTGACCAGCACGAAGGAGAGGCCCAGGAGCACCAGCCACCAGTCGACCCAGTCGATCCGGTAGATGCCGAGGTCGATCGCCGGCGCGCCGCCGCCGGTGAACCAGGTCGAGACCAGGCTCACGAAGCCCGCGCCGAGGACCGCCCCGTAGAGCCGCCCGCGCCCGCCGATGGCCACCCAGACCGCCAGGTAGATCGAGGCGATGGGCGCGATCTCGCCCGGGTTGATGATGCCCGCCTGCGGGTAATAGAGCGCCCCGGCGATGCCCGCGACAACGGCGCTTAAGGTAAAGACGAAGAGCTTGAAGCCCTCGACCGGGTAGCCCAGGAACCGCACCCGGGTCTCGTCGTCCCGGATCGCGCGGATCACCCCGCCCATCTTGCCCGCGACCACCCAGGCAAAGAGCAGATAGCCCAGGCCGAGCGCCAAGGCCGAGGCCCAGAAGAAGAACAGCGCCACCTGCGCCTGCGGCAGGGCCTCGAGCCCGGGGATGTTCTGCAGGCCCGAGAGCCCGTTGTTGCCGCGCAGCCCGCTGTCGTTCTGGAACAGCCAGAGCGACAGCGCCAGGGTCATCGCCTGGGTCAGGATCGACAGGTAGACGCCGGTGACGCGGCTGCGGAAGGCGAGCCAGCCGAAGACCAGCGCCAGGAGCCCCGGCACCAGCACCACCATCAGGAGCTGCAGCGGCAGTGCGTGCGCGAGGCCCCAGATCCAGGGCAGCTCCGAGGAGCCCACGACCCCGAAGATCTGCGCGCCGATGGCGTCGCGGATCTCGGCCTGGGTCGGCGGGATGAGCTGGTTGGCCAGGCTCTCGGCGACGATCGCCTCGGTCCGGGCATACATCAGCCACATGCCGATGGCGTAGCCGCCGATCCCGAAGAAGGCCATGTGGCCGAGGCTCAGGATGCCGCAGTAGCCCCAGACCAGGTCCATCGCCAGCGCCGCCAGGCAGAAGCAGAGCGTCATGCCCAGCACCTTGAGGAAGGAGGTCGAGACCAGCCCGGTGCCCAGGGCCTCCGACAGGGTGGTGACGAGCAGCGCGAAGAGGGTCAGCGCGCCGAGGAACCAGGGCAGCGAAGGCGTGGCGCGGATCAGCGCGGCCAGGCCCGAGGGGCGGGGGGACGGGGTCACGGCCATGCGCCTATTGCCCCGCCGCCCGGCCCTTGAGCGCGACGATGCCGCGCGGCCGGACCTGGATGAACAGGATGATGAAGAGGATCATGTAGGTCTGCGCGGCCAGCGTGTTGGAGGGATTGAACCATTCGATGCCCTTCTGGAAGAAGCCGATCAGCGTGGCCCCGGCGAGCGTGCCCCAGACATTGCCGACGCCGCCCACGACCACGGTCATGAAGCTTTGCACGATATAGTTGGCGCCCATCTCCGAGGTGACCTGCGCGTAAAGCCCGATGGCGACCCCGGCGATGCCCGCGATGCCCGAGCCGAGCCCGAAGGTCAGCATGTTGATGCGCCCGGGGTTGATGCCCATGGAGGCCGCCATGCGCGGGTTCTGGGTCACCGCCCGCACCTCGAGCCCGAGCCGCGTGCGGTTCAGGATGAACAGCAGGAGCCCCAGGAACAGCAGGCCGAGCACGAAGATCGCGATGCGGATGTAGGAGATCGAGATCACGTCCGAGATCACCATGCTGCCCGCCAGCCAGTCCGGCGCGGTGAAGGGCCGGGCCTGGGTGCCGAAGATGTTCTTGGCGAGCTGCTGCAGCGCGATGGAGATGCCGAAGGTCGCCAGCAGCGTCTCCAGCGGGCGGTGATAGAGCCAGCGGATCACCAGCCGCTCCATGGCGACGCCCGCCGCGAAGGTCACCGCGAAGGCCAGGGGCAGGGCGACCAGGATCGAGACGGTGTAATCCGGGATCACCTGCTGGACCACGTAGCCGGTATAGGCGCCCATCATGATGAACTCGCCATGGGCCATGTTGATCACCCCCATGACCCCGAAGGTCACGGCCAGGCCGATGGCGGCGAGGAAGTAGATCGAGGCGAGCGAGAGCGCGTCGAGCGAGATGTCCACCGCCTCGCTCAGCGCCACCCGGGTCTCGACCGCGGCGAGCGCCTCGGCGGCGGCGGATGTGACCGCGGCGTCGGGCTCTTCGTAGAGCGCGTAGAAGACATGCGCCTCGACCGTGGCCTGCATCTCTGTGGGGCCCACGAAAGGCGCGACGCGCCCCTCGGCGGCCAGGGCGTCATAGGCCGCGCGCCGGGCCTCGGGATCGGAGAGCCGCGCCAGGGGCAGGCCGCCGACGCTGCCGCCCTCGATATGGGCGGCGAGCGCCTGGCGCAGGTCCTCGGCGCTTTGCGGCGCGGGTGCGAGGTCCGCCTCGACCAGCTCGGCATAGGCGGCTTCGATGTCGAGGTCGCTGCCGGGCACGCGCAGCCGCGCGAGGTTGGCGTCTTGCGGTAGGGCCAGGCCGCGGCCCTCCTCGACCTCGAGGATCTGGTTCAACACGCCGCGCAGTTCGACCGAGACGCCGCTCGACATCCGCGCGATGGCCGCGGTGCGGGCCTCGGTGTCGCTGCCGAAGCGCGCAGTCAGCATGTCGAGAAGCCGGGTCTTCCGGGCCTTGAGCGCGGCCAGCTCCTCGCCCGGGATCGAGGCTTCGAGCGGGGCGATCTGGTCTCGCGCCATGTCCGAGGAAATCGCATCGAGCGCCGCGCGCCTCTCGGCGGGGTCGGGGGCGGAGAGCTGGAACTGCACGAGCGCGCCCGCGATCTCGCGGCGGACGCCGCCGTTGGGGCGGATCTGGTCGAGCCCGTCCTCGGGCGCGGCGCCGAGGTCGGCGCCATCGGCGACGCCGACCATCCGGCCGTCCTCGATGTAGACGAAGCGCCCGTCGCTTTCGCGCTGGTAGACCTCGCGCTCCTGCCAGCGGGCCAGGAACTCCGCCACGCCGGGCGCGCCCGAGGCCACCAGCGCCTCGATCACCGGGCCGACGCTGCGCCGCGAGGGTTTGGCGATCTCTTCGGCGTTCTCGCTGAGGACCGCCCCGAGGTCCGGGGTCTGGGCCTGGGCCGCGACGGGCAGCGCAAAGGCAAGCGCCAGCGCCAGGACGAATGCGCGCAACATGCGGGGAAAACCTTCCTCTTGGGGTGCGGAGGCGCGCCCTGTCGCGCGCCTCCGCAAGTCGCCTCAGTAGTTCGAGGTCAGCTGCACGCAGCTTTCGGTCTCGGTGTTGTACATGCCGCACTCGAGACCTTCCCAGTCCGAGGTCAGCGGCGCCGAGCCGGGCAGGTAGTCGGTCCAGGCGTCGCCCGGCACTTCCTCGGTCTCCGAGATGATGTCGAACTGGCCGTCCTCGCGGATCTCGCCGATTAGGACCGGCTTGGCGAGGTGGTGGTTGGTGCCCATGACCGCGGTGCCGCCGGTGAGGTTCGGGAACTCCTGGCCCCACATGGCCTCGCGCACGGCGTCGACCTCGGTGGTGCCGGCGGCCTCGACCGCGTTCACCCACATGTTGAAGCCGATGTAATGGGCTTCCATCGGGTCGTTGGTCACCCGCTCGGCGTCGCCGATGAAGTCATGCCAGGCGGCGATGAACTCGGCGTTGGCCTCGGTCTCGGCGGACATGAAGTAGTTCCAGGCCGCCAGGTGGCCGACCAGGTTCGAGGTGTCGAGGCCGGAAAGCTCCTCCTCGCCGACCGAGAAGGCCACCACGGGGATGTCGTCGGCGCTGACGCCCTGGGCCGCGAGCTCGGTGTAGAAGCCGACGTTGGCGTCGCCGTTGATGGTCGAGATCACCCCCACCATGGAGCCGTCCTCGCCCAGGCCCACCACGTCCGAGACGATGGTCGACCAGTCGGAATGGCCGAAGGGCGTGTAGTTCACGAAGATGTCCTCTTCGGCGATGCCGGCGTCCTGCAGGTAGCTTTCGAGGATGTTGTTGGTGGTGCGCGGGTAGACGTAGTCGGTGCCGAGCAGGGCGAATTTCTCCACGCCCAGTTCCTCGAGGAAGTAGTCGACCGCCGGGATCGCCTGCTGGTTCGGCGCGGCGCCGGTGTAGAAGACGTTCTTCGAGCTTTCCTCGCCCTCGTATTGCACCGGGTAGAACAGGAGCCCGTTCAGCTCCTCGATGACCGGCAGCACCGACTTGCGGCTGACGCTGGTCCAGTTGCCGAAGATCACGTCGACCTCGTCGACGGTCAGGAGCTGCCGCGCCAGCTCGGCGAAGCGCGGCCAGTCCGAGGCCGGGTCGACGACCACCGGCTCGATCTCGCAGCCCAGGACGCCGCCCGCGGCGTTCTGCTGCTCGATCAGCATCAGCATGGTGTCCTTCAGCGTGGTCTCCGAGATCGCCATGGTGCCCGAGAGCGAGTGCAGCACGCCCACCTTGACCGGGCAGCTGGTCTCCTGGGCCAGCGCCGGCAGTGCCGCGCCGGTCAGCGCGGCGGCGATCAATCCAGTTCTGAGTGCAGTCATCCTATCCCCCTGCGGATATGGGGCCCGAGGGCCATTGCTCCGGCGCTTGCCCTCGGGCGGGGACATCTGTCCGGGCCTTGGGGGCGCCGTCCGGGCACCGCGGCGGCGCCCTGCCGCCCGTGGTGTCGCCCGGACCCGCTTTTTAGGCCGCCTTGCCGCGCGGCATTCCCAGCGCGGCGAGGGGCTCGGGGGGTGGGAGAGGGGCCGGATGCCCAAACATTGGCCAAATGCCTAGGGCCGCGCGCGCCATTGAGGCAGAGTGCGAAGTTTTGGGTAGGGGGAGGTGGGGAGGTTTTGGGTGGAGCGGTGGACTTTCTGACCGGGGCGAAGGGTGAACTTGTAGCCGTGGCGGCGGGCGCGCTTGTGGCCCGGGCGGAGGGTGAGCCTGTGGCCAGGGCTGAGGGTGCGCTTGTGGCCAGGGCGCGGATGCGCTTGTGGCCGGGGAGGCTGGTGAGTTTGTGGACGGGGCGGAAGGTGAGCTTGTGGCCGTAGCCGCGTGTGAGCTTTTGGCCGGAGCCGCGTGTGAGCTCTTGGCCGGGGCAGAGGGTGAGCTTGTCGGGGCGGACGGCGGAGCGGCTGGGGCTTGGGGTTGGCTCGCGTGGTGTGCGGTTCGAGACAGCCGAGACCACGCCCCCTCTTCTTGCGCCCGAACAGCACCGAGGGTGCCGGGCGCGCGCCGGACCGGCCCCTTGGGCCGGCGCTCCTTCGGATGGCGCGCCTAACTCGCCTCTCGTCCTGACCTTGCTGGGATAAAGCGCCTCGCTCGGAGGTCAGCAGCGCCGGCCCCCGGTCCGGCGCGCGCCCTCTGTTGTGAGAGTTTCGAGCGGGGCGGGCGAGTGGATTGGCAGGTTGGGACAGGAGCATGAGACGGTGAGGCTTTCCGTGCTGTCGCGGCGCGCGTCCTCTGGTGCGCGGGGTGTCGGCGGGGCGGCATCCGTTGCGCGGGCTCCGCTGCCGGGGAGCTTTGAGCGAGAGGCGTGGGTGCCGGGGAGCTCCGGGCGAGAGGCGTGGCTGCCGGGGAGCTATGAGCGAGAGGCGTGGCCGCCGGGGGCAACGGGCGAAAAGCGCGGCTTAAAGCGCGGCTTTGTGAGAGAGGCGCAAAGTGCGGCGCCGGTGAGAGACACCGCACAGCAGCCGGACCGCGCCACAAAGCGCGCCACCCCCCGCCCGCGCGAACTGGTTGCAACCCCCTCCACGCTCGGTTTTGCTTGGCGCAACGGAAGGTCAGCCAACCGCGCCGGTGAAAGGACTGCCATGCTGAAAACGGTTCTCGGCGTCTGGGCGCTGCTCTTCGGCATCCTGCTGATCATGATCGGCAACGGCATGCAGAGCACGCTCATGGGCATCCGCGGCGGGCTCGAGGGTTTCTCGACCACCCAGCTTTCCGTCGTGACCTCGGCCTATTTCCTGGGCTTCCTCGTGGGCTCGCGGGTGGCGCCGGTGCTGATCCGGCGCGTCGGCCACGTGCGGGTCTTCGCGGCGCTCGGCTCCTTCATGTCGGCCGGGCTCATCGCCTTTCCGCTCCTGGTCGAGCCCTGGGCCTGGGTGCTGATCCGCCTGGCGCTGGGGTTCTGCCTTTCGGGCGTCTATGTCTCGGCGGAGAGCTGGCTCAACAACAAGGCGACGAACCGCACCCGCGGCACGGTGCTCTCGGCCTATATGCTGGCGCAGACGCTGGGCATGGTGGGCGCGCAGGGGCTCGTGGGCGTGGCCGAGGCCAATGGCTTCACGCCCTTCGTCTTGGCCTCGATCCTGGTCTCCTTCTCCTTCGCGCCGATCCTGCTGTCGGCGAGCCCGGTGCCCGCCGCCGATGCGATCAAGCCGATGAGCCTCCGGGCGCTTTACGGCAAGTCGCCGCTCGGCACGGTGGGCACGCTGCTTCTGGGCTGCGTCTTCGCGGCGCAGCTCGGCATGGCCTCGGTCTATGGTGCCGCGGCGGGGCTGAGCACCGCGCGGGTCACCACCTTCATCGCGATGATCTTCATCGGCTCGATCGTCTTCCAGGTGCCGATCGGCTGGCTCTCGGACCGGATCGACCGGCGCTTCATGATCCTCGGCGTCTCGGCGATCGGCGCGCTGGCCTGCCTGACGCCCTGGGTGCTGCAGCCGGGCTTCGGCGGGCTCCTGGTCGCGGGGTTCGTCATGGGCGGGACGGCGAGCCCGCTCTATTCGCTGCTCATGGCCTATACCAATGACTACCTCGAGCTCGAGGACATGCCCGCCGCCGCCGGGGGGCTGTTGTTCATCTACGGGCTCGGCGCGGTCCTGGGCCCGCTTCTGACCGGCCAGATCATGGAGTGGATCGGCAACGAGGGCTTCTGGCTGTTCCTGGGCCTGGTCTTCGCGGGCATCGCCGGCTGGTGCCTCTTCCGCATGACCCGCCGCGAGGCGCCCTCGGTCGAGGAGGCCGGCGACTACGTGAACCTCGTGCCGACGGCGTCCGCCGTGGCGGTGACCGCCGCGCAGGAGTGGAGCGCGGAGGAGAGCGAGGCAGCGGCGGCTGCGGAGGCTGAGGAGGCGGAAGAGGCGGAGCGGGCCGAGCGCGTTGCGGAGGAGCGGGGCGCGTCTGATGGTCGGTCAGAAGACGCCGCAGAGACAGCGGAGAGCCAAGAGGACAAGCAAGATGGCGAAAGCCGCTAACTCGAAGCGGTGTCGGCCCGGCTCATTCCTCTAAAACGCTCGCCGTCGGTTTCGGACGCTCTCTCCACACGAGCCCAACACAGCCGCTGTCCAGTAGAAACAGCACCCCAAAGTGACCATCCGCGCCCCACTTGCGCCCGAATAGCACCGAAGGTGCCGGGCGCGCGCCGGACCGGCCCGATGGGCCGGCGCTCCTTGGGATGGTGCGCATAGCTATCCTCTAGCCCTGACCTTGCTGGGATAAAGCGCAAAGCTCTGAGGGCAGCAGCGCCGGCCTCGGTCCGGCGCGCGCCCTCTGTTGCGAGAGTTTTGAACGGGGAGGGGGCGGGTTGATAGGCTGGCAAGTGACCCGGAGGCGGTGACGCTTTCTGCGCTGTCGCAGTGCGCGCGGATGGGGACTCACAAACCCCACGCAGAACTTGGACCATCCTTAGGTAACTGCGCACCGCTTGCGCCCGAATAGCATCGAAGATGCCGGGCGCGCGCCGGACCGGCCCGATGGGCCGGCGCTCCTTTGAGTGGCGCCCTTCGTTCGCCTTTCGCCCTGACCCTGCCAGAGTAAAGCGAATCGCTCAGAGGGCAGCAGCGCCGGCCTCGGTCCGGCGCGCGCCCTCTGTTGCGAGAGTTTTGAACGGGGAGGGGGCGGGTTTCTAAGCTGGCAAGTGACCCCGAGGCGGTGAAGCTTTCTTCGCTGTCGCAGTGCGCGCGAAT
>NZ_JBTOLZ010000018.1:0-97013 GCF_054552075.1 Roseivivax sp. | reverse complement strand
CAGGGCTATGCGCTTTATGGCAGCAAGGTCATTGCTCGCTGTGAGCTAAGCACGCCACCCCAAGGAGCGCCGGCCCATCGGGCCGGTCCGGCGCGCGCCCGGCACCTTCGGTGCTATTCGGGCGCAAGGGGGCGCGTGGGGTGATTGGGTTCGGAAGACCTTCGAAACCACGGGCGGCAAGGCGCGGGGCCGGGGCGGGGCGCCAAGCCCCCTCACACCCCGCACCAACAGAGGGCGCGCGCCGGGCCGGGGGCCGGCGCTTCTGACCTCAGAGCGAGGCGTTTTATCCCAGCAAGGTCAGGGCTAGAGGCGATCTAAGCACGCCATCCCAAGGAGCGCCGGCCCAAGGGGCCGGTCCGGCGCGCGCCCGGCACCTTCGGTGCTATTCGGGCGCAAGGGGGCGCTTTGGGTGTCGATAAGCCGCATCGCACCGGGCGTTCGAACTTGGTCAACTCGCTACGCACGGATCGCTCCGAACGCCTTGCCCAAGCTAAGCATCCGCCCCCACCGCCACACCACGACCCACCCGACTCACCCCACCCTGACCACACCCACCCCCACACCAAACACCCCCACACCACACCCCAAACACCTCCACCCCCCGCGCAACCCCGGGGCGAGGCGCCCCGGGCGGCCTACCCCGGCGCGGTCGGGGTGTCGCAAATGCACCGGCGCAAGCCGCCGGCGACACGGGGCGGCAATTTCACGCTGATTTGCCGCATGGCCACCCTTTCACAAGCGGCGGGACCCACATATAAGTCGCCCCGCTCGGCCCGTGACGGAGTCGCGGGCCGATCACGCTTTAGGGGAACGCATTATGTTTGGTTTGGACAAGCTCATGGGCGCCTTTTCGGCGGACATGGCCATCGACCTCGGCACCGCGAACACGCTGGTCTACGTCAAGGGACGCGGCGTGATCCTGTCGGAGCCCTCCGTCGTCGCCTATCACGTCAAGGACGGCGTGAAGAAGGTGCTGGCCGTGGGCGAGGACGCCAAGCTGATGCTCGGCCGCACCCCCGGCTCGATCGAGGCGATCCGCCCGATGCGCGAAGGCGTGATCGCCGACTTCGACACCGCCGAGGCGATGATCAAGCACTTCATCCGCAAGGTGCACCGCCGCTCGACCTTCCATAAGCCGAAGATCATCGTCTGCGTGCCGCATGGCGCCACCCCGGTGGAGAAACGCGCGATCCGCTCCTCGGTGCTCTCGGCCGGGGCGCGCAAGGCCGGCCTCATCGCCGAGCCCATCGCCGCGGCCATCGGCGCGGGCATGCCGATCACCGATCCGACCGGCAACATGGTCGTCGACATCGGCGGCGGCACCACCGAGGTCGCGGTCTTGTCCTTGGGCGACATCGTCTATGCCCGCTCGGTCCGGGTCGGCGGCGACCGCATGGACGAGGCGATCATCAACTACCTGCGCCGCCAGCAGAACCTCCTGATCGGCGAATCGACCGCCGAGCGCATCAAGACCTCGATCGGCACCGCGCGGATGCCCGACGACGGGCGCGGCGCCTCGCTGCAGATCCGCGGCCGCGACCTGCTGAACGGTGTCCCGAAGGAGACCGAGATCAGCCAGGCGCAGGTCGCCGAGGCGCTCTCGGAGCCGGTGCAGGCGATCTGCGAGGCGGTGATGACCGCGCTCGAAGCCACGCCCCCGGACCTCGCCGCCGATATCGTCGACCGCGGCGTGATGCTCACCGGCGGCGGAGCGCTCCTGGGCGACCTGGACCTGGCGCTGCGCGAACAGACCGGGCTTGCGGTCTCGATCGCCGACGAGAGCCTGAACTGCGTCGCCCTCGGCACCGGCAAGGCGCTGGAATACGAAAAGCAGCTCCGCCACGCGATTGACTACGACAGCTGAGCGCCCGACCCTCTGAGGCGAGGGGAGACGACATGGCACGGGACAGATCTGGCGAGGATTATACCGGCCCGCTGAAGCGTCTGCTTGTGGCGGTGCTGATCCTGTGCCTGCTGGGCATCTTCCTGATCTGGCGCATCGACAGCCCCCGGGTCGAACGCTTCCGCGCCCAGGTCGTCGACCATGTCGTGCCGAGCTTCTCCTGGGCCATGGCGCCGGTCACCGCGGTGGTGAACCTCGCCGGTGACTTCCGCAGCTACCAGCAGATCTACGACCAGAACCAGGAGCTGCGCCGCGAGCTCAGGCAGATGACCGCCTGGAAGGAGGCCGCGCTGCAGCTCGAGCAGGAGAACGCCCGCCTGCGTGACCTCAACAACGTCCAGCTCGACCCCAAGCTGACCTATATCACCGGGGTCGTGCTGGCCGATTCGGGCTCGCCCTTCCGGCAGTCAGTGCTGATCAACGTCGGCAGCCGCGATGGCATCGTCGACGGCTGGGCGACCATGGACGGGATCGGGCTGGTGGGCCGGATCTCGGGCGTGGGCGCCAATACCTCGCGGGTGCTGCTCCTGACCGATGCGACCAGCCGCATCCCGGCGGTGATCCAGCCCTCGGGCCAGCGCGCGCTCATTGCCGGGGACAATTCCGCCGCCCCGCCGATCGACTTCCTCGAGAACCCCGACCTGGTGCGCCCCGGCGACCGGATCGTGACCTCGGGCGACGGCGAGGTCTTCCCGCCGGGCCTCCTGATCGGCCAGGTCGCCGAGGACCCCAACGGCCGGCTGCGGGTGCGGCTCGCGGCGGATTACGAGCGGCTCGAGTTCCTGCGGGTGCTGCGCGACCACGGCGCGCGGCGGGTCTCGGAACAGGGCGGGCTGATCGCCCCGCGCCTGCCCCTGCCCGACGAGATGCCGCTCGAGGGGCCGCCCGCGCCGGAGCCGGAGGTCACCCAATGATCGACGCCGACGGCCTCAGGATCTGGATGATGCGCGGCGTCTTCGTGCTGCTGGCGGGGCTGGTGGTCTTCTTCCACCTCCTGCCGCTCTCGCATCTGCCGCAGCTCCTGGCAGGGCCGGATTTCATCACGCTCCTGGTCTTCGCCTGGGCGCTGCGGCGCCCCGAATACGTGCCGGCCTGGCTGATCGCCGTGGTGGCGCTCCTCGTCGATCTGATCTTCCAGCGCCCGCCGGGCCTCTGGGCCGCGCTCACCGTCATGGTCGCCGAAAGCCTCAAGACCGGCGAGCGGCGCCAGCGCGAGACCAACTTCCTGCTCGAATGGCTCTCGGTCTCGGTGAGCCTCGGGGCCATGGTTCTGATCTATCAATTGGTGAAGCTCCTCCTTATCATCGAGCCCATGGGTTGGGTGCTGGCCCTGTCCTCGCTGCTGGCCTCGATCCTGATCTATCCCGGCGTGGTGGCGCTGAGCCGGATCCTCGGCGTGGCGCGGGCCGCTCCGGGCGACGGCGACAGGCTGGGGCAAGGCGCATGAAACGCACCGCCAAGGAAACATCCGAAAGCTGGGCGCGGATCTCGCGCCGGGGGCTGATCCTGGGGGGCCTGCAACTGGGCTTCGCCGGCGCCCTGGCGCTTCGGATGCGCTACATGCAGGTCGACCAGGCCGATGAGTTTCGGCTCCTGGCCGAGGAGAACCGCATCAACCTGCGGCTCATCCCGCCGTCCCGCGGGCAGATCTTCGACCGCGAAGGCCGGGTGATCGCCGCCAACGAGCCCGCCTACCGGATCACCATCGTCCGCGAGGAGGCCGAGGACGTCGACGCCGCGCTCGAGGCGCTGGGGCGGATCGTCCGGCTCGACCCCGACGAGATCGAGCGCGCCCGCGCCGAGATGGCCCGGTCCGCGCCCTTCCTGCCGGTCACCGTGGCCGACCGGGTGAGCTGGGAAGAGGTGAGCCGCGTCGCGGTCAACGCCCCCGCCCTGCCCGGCGTCAGCCCCGAGGTGGGCCTCTCGCGGGTCTATCCCCACGACGGCACCTTCGCCCATGTGGTGGGCTATGTCGGCCCGGTCTCCGACCGCGACCTGGCGCGCTACGAGGACCCCGAGCCGGTGCTGCGCATCCCCCGCTTCCAGGTCGGCAAGGTCGGCGTCGAGCGCAACTACGAGGAAGAGCTGCGCGGCCGCGCCGGCGCCAAGCGCGTCGAGGTCAATGCCGTCGGCCGGGTCATGCGCGAGCTCGACCGCCGCGAGGGCGAGGCCGGGGCCGACGTGCAGCTCACCGTCGACGCCGAGCTGCAGAACTACGTCCAGGCCCGCCTCGGCGAGGAAAGCGCCAGCGTGGTGGTCATGGACCTGGCCGAGGGCGACCTCCTGGCGATCTCCTCGGCGCCCTCCTACGACCCCAACAAGTTCGTGCGCGGGATCTCGGTCGGCGATTACGGCATCTACCGCGAGAACGAGCGCCGCCCCCTGGCCTCGAAGACCGTCCAGGACGCCTATCCGCCGGGCTCGACCTTCAAGATGGTCACCGCGCTGGCGGCCATGGACGCGGGCGTCGTCAGCCCCTCCGAGACGGTCTGGTGCCCCGGCCACCTCGATGTCGGCGGCCGCCGCTTCCACTGCTGGAAGCGCGCCGGCCACGGCCATATGAACTTCGAGCAGAGCCTGCGCGAAAGCTGCGACGTCTACTACTACGACCTGGCGCTGAAGGTCGGCATCGAGAAGATCGCCGAGACCGCGCGGCGCCTGGGCCTCGGCGAGGTGCATGACATCCCGATGTCGGCGGTGACCGACGGGCTCATTCCCGACAAGGCCTGGAAGCGTGCCAACCGCGGGGCGGAATGGGTGATCGGCGACACGGTGAACGCCTCGATCGGCCAGGGCTTCGTCTTGTCCTCGCCGCTGCAGCAGGCGGTCATGGCGGCGCGGCTGGCGACCGGGCGGTCGATCTCGCCCCGGCTGGTGAAATCCATCGACGGGATCGAGGCCCCGGGCCGCCCCGGCGCGCCCATGGGCTTCAACGAGACCCACCTGCAGCGGATCCGCGAGGCGATGTTCGCGGTCTCCAACAACCGCCGGGGCACCGCTTACGGCTCGCGAATTATCGACGACGCCATGCGCATGGCCGGCAAGACCGGCACCAGCCAGGTGCGCAACATCACCGCCGCCGAACGCGCGCGCGGCGTGACCCGCAACGAGGACCTGCCCTGGAACCGGCGCGACCACGCGCTCTTCGTGAATTTCGCCCCCTACGAGGCGCCGCGCATCGCCGTGGCGGTGGTGGTCGAACACGGCGGCGGCGGCTCGGCGGCGGCCGCGCCCATCGCCCGCGACGTGACGCTGCAGGCGCTTTTCGGGGGCGACCCGCCGCTCGACGCCTATCCCACCAAGGACCGCGACCGGATCCGCGAACAGCAGGACCGCATGGCCGCCGAACGCGAAGAGCGCCTCCGGGCGTGGCAGAGCCGCGCATGAGTTACCTCGAGTATTCCGTCAAGACGACGCCCGCGGGCTGGCGCAAGGTCTTCTACTTCAACTGGCCGGTGGTGGTGCTGGTCACAGCGGTGGCCTGCGTCGGCTTCCTGATGCTCTACTCGGTCGCCGGGGGCTCTCTGACGCCCTGGGCCGAGCCGCAGATGAAGCGCTACGTCCTGGGCCTCATGGCGATGTTCACCGTGGCGCTGGTGCCGATCTGGTTCTGGCGCAACATGGCCTTCCTGGCCTATCTCGGCGCCTTGGCACTGCTGGTCGCGGTGGAGTTCATCGGCACCGTGGGCATGGGCGCGCAGCGCTGGATCGACCTGGGGTTCATGCAGCTCCAGCCCTCGGAGCTGATGAAGATCACGCTCGTCATGGCGCTTGCCGCCTATTACGACTGGCTGCCCCTGCGGAAGACCTCGCGGCCCTTCTGGGTGCTCCTGCCGATCCTGCTGATCGTCCTGCCCACCGGCCTGGTGCTGACCCAGCCCGACCTCGGCACGGCGATCCTGCTTCTGACCGCGGGCGGGCTCCTGATGTTTCTCGCGGGCGTGCACTGGGCCTATTTCGGCGCGGTGATCGCCGCGGGCGCCGGCACGGTGGCGGCGGTCTTCCAGAGCCGCGGCACCGACTGGCAGCTCCTCAAGGACTACCAGTTCCGCCGCATCGACACCTTCCTCGATCCCTCCACCGATCCGCTCGGCGCCGGCTATCACATCACCCAGGCGAAGATCGCCATGGGCTCGGGCGGCTGGACCGGGCGCGGCTTCATGCAGGGCACCCAGTCGCGGCTGAACTTCCTGCCCGAGAAACACACCGACTTCATCTTCAACACCCTCGCCGAGGAGTTCGGCTTCGTGGGCGGCTTCTCGCTCCTGGTGCTCTACGTGCTGATCCTGGTCTTCTGCATCGTTTCGGCGCTGAAGAACAAGGACCGCTTCTCCTCGCTCCTGATCCTCGGGATCGGCCTGACCTTCTTCCTGTTCTTCGCAGTCAACATGTCGATGGTCATGGGGCTCGCCCCCGTGGTCGGCGTGCCGCTGCCGCTGGTGAGCTACGGCGGGTCGGCCATGCTGGTCCTGATGATCGCATTCGGCCTCGTCCAGAGCGCCCATATCCACAGGCCCCGCTGATGACCCTGAATATCCTGTTTGCCGCCGGTCCCGACCGGTGGGAGGACTACGCCCGCCCGCTCCACAAGGCCCTGACCGACGAAGGACTGGACTACCAGCTCGCCACCGAGCTGCCCCCCGAAGCGGTCGACTACATGGTCTATGCGCCGAACAGCACGGTGCAGGACTTCACGCCCTACACCCGGCTCAAGGCGGTGCTGAACCTCTGGGCGGGGGTCGAGGCGGTGACCGGCAACCCGACGCTGAAGGTGCCGCTGACCCGCATGGTCGACGCCGAGGGGCTGACCCAGGGCATGGTCGAATGGGTGACAGGCCATGTGCTGCGCCACCACCTCGGGATGGATGCCCATATCGTCAATCCCGAGCACCGCTGGGCGCCCGAGGTGCCGCCGCTGGCCACCGACCGGAAGGTGACGATCCTGGGCCTCGGCGCGCTCGGCACCGCCTGCGCCGAGATGCTCTCGGCCCTGAAGTTCGACCTCGCCGGCTGGGCCCGCAGCCCCAAGGAGATCCCCGGGATGACCTGCCACAGCGGCCCCGAGGGGCTCGCCGCCGCGCTCGAAGGCGCCGAGATCCTGGTCCTGCTCCTGCCCGACACGCCCGAGACCCGCGACATCCTCGATGCCCGCGCACTCGCCCGCCTCGCCCCCGGCGCCGCGGTGATCAACCCCGGGCGCGGCCCGCTGATCGAGGACGCCGCCCTCCTGGCCGCGCTCGACACGGGCCAGGTCGGCCATGCCACGCTCGACGTCTTCCGCGAGGAACCGCTGCCCCGGGACGACCCCTACTGGGCGCACCCGAAAGTCACCGTGACCCCGCATATCGCCTCGGAGACGCGCCCGCCCTCCGCCGCCCGCGTCGTGGCCGAGAACATCCGCCGCCACCAGAGCGGCGCCCCCCTCCTGCACCAGGTCGACCGCAGCGCCGGCTACTGACCGAGGCGCGCCCTCTCAGCCGGGCGCCCCGCCCCACCAGCTTCAGCTTGGGTAAAATACCTCGGGGGTGAATGCGGGCCGCAGGCCCGCTGAGGGGGCAGCGCCCCCCGTCCGGGACGCCAAAGGCGGCCCGGACCCACAAAGAACGCCACGCCCCTCTCCCGAAAAACCACATACCACCCCAAACCACCCCCACTTGCGCCTGACCGGGCCCAAAATACTCCGGGGGTGAATGCGGGTGGCACACCCGCAGAGGGGGCAGAGCCCCCTCCCCCGGTCCGGGGCGCCGAAGGCGGCCCGGACCAAACACCCATCACACCCCCGGCGCCAGGCGCACCCGCTCGACGGAGAGCTCCCGCAGGCGCAGCCCGACCGGCGCGCGCAGGACCCGGCCCCGGGGCGAGAGGCCGCGCTTGCGATCGAGCGGGCCGTAGCCCTGGTGCAGGAGGCCGAGGCGCATCTCGACCGGGTGGTCGGGCTCCTGCAGCTCGGGGCGGCACTGGTAGGTATAGGGCGCCGCGCAATCCGCGGGCACCAGCGTGTCGATGCCCTGACGGGCGATCACCTGGCGGCCGTCGCAGCGCACCCGCAGCAGGCCGCGCTCGGCGTCATAGCGGATCAGCACCTCGATCTGCGCCCAGTCGCCGAAATCCGCGGGCGAGAGGCAGGGCGTGTCGCCGAAGCGCAGCCCCCGGCGGGCGTCGAGATGCAGGGCGTAGAGCTTGTTCTGGCTGGTCCGGTCGCGGCGCCAGTCGGCGATGGTCAGGAGGCTGCGGCGGTTCGGGCCGCCGCCGTAACGCAGGGGCTCCTCGACCAGCACCTCGAAGCGGTAGCGCGCGGCCTCGCCCGGAGCGATCAGCCGGGTCGATTTCAGCATGGCGCGGCTGTTGCCGTTGTAGCAATCGCTGACCTCGCGGTTGATGTATTCGGTCTCGGAACAGTCGGCGGCGGGCAGGGAGACATACACTTCCCCGCCGCGCATCTCCGGGTCGCGGCCGTTGTGGGCGTGGGGGACGAAGCCCGCCGGGGCGGCCTCGGCCAGGGGGGCTGCGAGGAACAGGCAGAGCGAAAGCGCAAGGCGCGGGGCGGCCTTGGGGCGCATGGGGACCTCCTTTCGGAAGCGTGGACGTGAGATTTGCACGGCGGGACCGGCGCGGAGGCCGGCTCGACAGGAAAGGACCGCGCGGACCGAAGCCAGACGGCACGGGGCCGTGCCACGGGGGCGCGGCGCGGGTGTGTTGTCGGGGTCATCGCGAGGGGCCGACAGCGCTCGGGTCACGGTGCTCGGGGCAAAGCGCCCAGGTCACAGAGCTCTGGGCAAAATGCTCAAGTCACAGTGCTCAGGGCAGCCTGCACAGGGCACGGCATGCCGCAGATCAAACGCTGTCGCGATGCGGCGGGCTAAGACGCATCCGCCCGCCGACCGGGGCCGCCCCGGAAAGGCGGCCCCGGGAGAAGGGGCCCGAAGGCCCCCAGAAACCTACCAGAGCGCGGACTGGCTGCCGCCGAGCTTGGAGTTGCCGAGCGGGCGGTAGTCCTCGACGAAAGCCGCGATCTCGGGGGCGTCGAAGAGCGAGAGATAGGCCTCCGCCCAGGCCAGCTCGAAGCTCTGCAGATCGTCCTCGCCCGAGAACATCAGCTGCGCCTCGCCGGCGCGCTCCTCGACCAGCGAATTGTCCTCGAAGGCGGCGGGCGTGAAACCCGCGATCCGGTGCAGCGCGCCGTCGCACATCTCGAAAGGCGCGAAGCCGTCGTCGTCGAGAAGCGCCGCGCCGACCACCAGGGCGCCGGTGGCATGCAGCTGGTATTTCATCGCCCGGGGGCCGCGGCTCATCTCGTGCGGCAGGGCACCGGCGTCATCGGCCTGGCAGGCGACCTCGGCGATGGAATAGGCGGCCCAGGCGCGCAGCATGTCGTCGTCGGTCGCCTCGCCCACCGCGGCCACGGCGTAACCGGCCCAGGCGCGCAGGTTGTTCTGACTCGCCATCGGCGGGGCCTCGGCGTCGAAATACTGCATCGAGGCGCGGGCCAGCGCGCCCAGCCAGTCCTCGATCCGGGCCTGGCGTTCGGGATCGACCGAGGCGACCTCCTTGGCCTGCAGATAGGCCATGGCCATGCCGCCCCAGCGCGAGGGCGAGGAGATCCGCGCGTTCATGGTCTCGAGCTCGCTCATCGCCCCGGCCTCGGCCCAGCTGTCGAGGGCGGCGAAGATGCAGCCCGCGCGGCGCTCGGCCTCCTTGCCCTGCAGCGCCTTGTTGGCGCTCTGGGCCAGGGCCTGCACGAAGTCGTCGATCGGGCCCAGGGCTTCGTCGACGGCGGCATCGGACTCCTTGTCGATGTCCGAGCGGTCCTCGCTCTTTTCGGTGTAGCGGCTGCCGTAGGACAGCGAGACCACGGGGTCGGGCACCTCGAAGCAGTCGCCGGGGGCGGCGTCTTCCTGTGCGAGGGCCGGGACGGCGGGCGCGAGAAGCGCCAGCGCGGTTGCGGTGAGGACGGTCTGTCTCATTGCGGTTCGGTCCTTGCGTTGTCGATCATGCGTGCGGTGGATTGCGCCGGCGCGTGGCCGGCCTCGGCGGCCCGGAACAACCAGTCGTCCGAGCGGCTTTGCGAGCGGTCGACGCCGATGCCATAGGCATAGGCCTGGGACAGCAGGAACATCGCCTCGGCGTTGCCCTGCCCGGCCGCGGCGCGCAGAAGGCTGCCGTAGCGCGCCATCTCCTCGGGGCCGCGGGCCTCGTCGCGCAGGATCCGGGCGAGTTCAAGCTGCGCCAGCGGGTTCCCCTTTTCGGCGGCGGTCTCGTAGAGGGCGCGGGTGTCCACCCGCTCCCGGACCGCGCGGGCGACCTCGGCGTCGGAATAATCGAGCAGGTTCAGCCCCGAGGCGACCTCGTCGATCGGCGCATCCCTCAGGAAGTCGACCCAGAGGTCGGTGGCCTCGGGCGCGGGCATCTCGATCCGACCTTCCTGGCGCAGCGACAGGAGCCGCCGCATGCCCTGCGGATAGCCCAGCTCGATGGCCGCGCGGTAGAGCTCTTCGGCGCGCGGCATGGGTGCCTCGTAGAAGCCCTCCTCGAGGATCGCATCGGCGAGGGAGACGAGCCGCCAGCCCGAGCCCTGCGCCTGGCTGCGCGCGATCTCGAGCCAGTGCTGCGCGCGCTCGGTCTCGTCCAGCGCCTGCAGCGCCTCGGCGAAGCGCAGCGCGCCCTCGGCGCTGCAATCGGCCAGGCTGCGGATCCGGCCGAGCTGCGGGCCCAAGGGCGCGCCCTCCTCGGCGAGATAGGGCAGCGCGAAGATCAGCCCGGCGAAATCGCCGTTCCGGGCGATGGCCTCACGGTATTCGGCCCAGGCGCCCGCGGCATCGAGCCCGGGGTCTTCCGCGATCAGGATCTCGATGGCCTGGCCCTGCCCTTCGGCGGCCAGCGCGCGGGCCAGCTCCAGCATCCGGGCGCGGGTCTCCTCGGAGGGATCGGCGTCGCGCAGATGCTCGATGAGCCGCATCCGGGCGCCGCCCTCGCCCGCCGCGATGGCGGCGCGCAGGTGCTCGCGGGCGGCCTGCATCTCGCCGCGGGTCTCGGCGACCTGGGCGCGGGCGACATGCACCTGCGCGCCCTGCGCCCGGGCCAGCCCGCGCAGGGGCGCGAGGCCGCGGTCCTCCTGGGTGACCGCGTCGAAATGCGCGAGCGAGCGCGCGCGGGCGTTCAGCGCCTGGCTCTGCAGCTTGGCATAGACCAACGGCGCGCTCTCGCGGTCGACCCGGGCCAGCGCCTCGGCGGAAAGCTCCACCGTCTCGTCGCCCGAGAACTGCTCCATCCCGGCCCAATAAGCGGCCTCCTGCGGCTGCGGCGCGGCGGGGCCGCGGCACATATGGGCGGTCTGCAGGTCCTCCATCGGGCCGGTGCGGCCATTGGCGCGCACCACGTTGCGCAGCGCCGAGGTCACGTCCAGGAAGTCCTGCCGGTCCTCGATCGCGCGCAGGTTCAGACGCGCCAGCCGCAGCTCGGCGGCATGGTCGGAGCCGTCGATCTCGGCGGCGCGGCGGAAGTCGGCGAGCGCCGCCTCGGCCCCGCCCCAGCGGCCGTCACGCGCGAGATAGGCGTCGCCGCGCTGGACGAAGGCCCAGGCCGGCGGGTCGGTCAGCTCGGTGAGCGCGGTGAGCCGGGTGATGACGCGGGTCAGGTCCTCTTCGGAGCCGTCGTTCTCGGCCCGCGCCATGCCCGCCAGCCGGGTCAGCGCGGTGCGGTCGCCGTAGCCCGCCGCGCGTTCGTAAATCTCCCGCGCGCGGGCGGCGTCCCGGTCGGTCAGCGCGCCGCGGTTCAGGATCTGGGCGTATTCCGCCATGGCGAAGGTCAGCCCGAAGTTTGAGGCCTGTTCGAGGTGGTCGAGCAGGACCGCGTTGTCCTTGTCGATCTCCTGCGCGTCGAGGTGGTATTGCGCCACGTCCCAGGCGGCGTTGGCCCCGCCGATGCTGGCGGAGAGGCGATACCATTCCTCGGCCAGCGCGGGGTTGCGGGTGACGACCTCGCCGTCGCGGTATTCCCCGGCGATCTGGTTGATCCGGTCGCAGACCAGCGCGTCGACCTCGCCGATACGGGCGCCGAAGGCCATGGTCACGGCGACCTCGGGGTCGATGTTCCAATCGCCGATCTCGGCGCCCTCGCTGGCAAGCCGCGCCATCTGCAGAAGCGCGGTGGGATGCCCGCCGTAGGCAGCCTCGCGGAAGAGCGCGATGGCGCGCGGGCGGTCGGCCTCGAGCCCCTCGCCCGCGAGCAGAAGTTCGGCGGCCATGATCTTGGCCTTGATCGGCCCGTTCTCGGCGGCCTCGAGAAGCGCCTCGAAAAGGCCCTCCTCGCGGACCTCCTCCATCCGGTCGGCGGCCATGAGCAGGTCCAGCCGGTCAAGCATCTGGTCGGTCGCGCCATAGCTCTCGACCTCGGCGCGCAGGAGGTCCTGCGCGGCGCTGATGGTCTCGAACCAGCCCTCGGCGTCGCGCTGGCGCAGGAGCCGCAGGTCACGCCGGACAAGCGCCACGGGGCGCCCGTCGAAGCCCTGGCCCTGCCAGTCGGCCCAGCGCTCGGTCAGCACATGGCCCGGCGGGCGCGGGGCGCAGACCGCGTGGGCCTCGATCTCCGGCGGCGCGAAGGTGACGTCGATCGGCGCGGCTTGGGCGCCGGGGGCAAGCCCCGCGACGGCCCAGAGGGCCGCCGCCGACAGAGGCATGGCGCGTGGGAAGGTCATCGGGTCCTCCTAGGGATCTGCGGCCCGCGGGTCCGGGGCTTATTGCGCGTAGGTGCTGGTGGTGGCCGCGGCGGCCAGCGCCTCGGCGCCCTCGCCGGTCAGCACCACGGTGGTGGCGGTGCCGCGCCGCAGCTCCACGGGATCGAGCGCGACCAGCGGCTCTTCCTCCTGGCGGACCTCGAAGCTCAGCGTCAGCGGCGCCTTGAGCCCGACGCCGTCGTGGCCCTCGGGGGCGATGTCCGAAAGTGCTGCGGTCTCGGCCTCGAGCGCGTAGAGATCGAAGCTTTCCAGCGTCGAGAGGTTGTAGAGCAGCAGGTCCGCCTGGGCCGGGGAATCCTTCACCTTGTCCTCGATCAACCCGGCTTCGGTGCCGGCGAGGAAGGTGTAATGGGTGTTGGCGCCCAGCTCGACGGTGGTCTCTTCCTCGCCCAGGCGCAGCGTCACCTCGCCGGGCGCGGCCTCGACATAGGGCGTGACGCCGGCGTCACCGGGGGTGACCTCGGTGCCGGCGATGGCCACGCGGTCGGCCTCGGCGCCGATCACCCGCAGGAAGGAAGCGTCGGGCGAGCTCGGTTCGGGATAAAGCCCTGCGTCCTGGGCCAGCGCGGTGCCCGCGGTCAGCAGCGCGGCGGAGAGCGGCAGCAGCGTCGAACGGTTGATCATGTGGAGGTCTCCTTCTCGTGACAGATGGACAGGGAGGCACCCTCGCGCGCCGGCTGGTCGAGCGTGACGCTAAGGGCGGTGAAATCGTCCCGCCAAAGCGGGGCGACATGGTGGTAGAAGCGCTGCGTCGGGGCGTAGCGGTCCGGGCGGGTCACCTCGGCGCGGGCCTCGAGCCCCGCGTCGGTGACGAAGGTCAGCCGCGCCGCGCGGCCGTCGGCGGCGCCGGTGTCGACCTCGACGTAGCTGTCGCGATTGAGGCCCTCCTCGGGCAACGCGGCCCGCAGCCCGCCGTCCTCGGTGACCTCGGTCTCGAGCGGCGCGCAGGTGGTCGCGACCGCGCCCAGCAGCTCGCGGAAGGGAAATTCGCCGAAGTCTCCGAGGTTGTTGTAGATCGGGTTTTCCCAGACCAGCACCTCGGGGGGATTGTCGCGGAAGTCCTCGGACAGAAGGTAGCCGGTGATGCCGCCGAACTGGTTGCCGCCGGTCACCGAGTAGTTCGCGACCGCAGCACCTGCAGCCTGCGACAGGAAGCCCTCGAAGTGAAAGCGCGGCTCGGCCGACATCGAGGTCCCGGCCAGCGCGATCGGCGGGCCGGAGCCCTCCTCGGCGAAGATGCCGCCGCTTGTGTCGGCGCCGCCCGCGGCCTCGGTCTCGAAGCCGCGCACCTCGGCGCGGGGCACCGTCTCGCGGCAATGCGCCTGGATCTGGCGGCGGAGCGCCGAGTTCACCATGCGCGGCTCCGAGGCCGTGGTCTCGAAGTCGGTCTTGGGCATCTCGCCGTAGCCCGGCAGCTCGCGGATGCGCGTGCCCAAGGCCTCGGCCACCGCGCGGGCGCCCTCGGGGCTCCAGTGGAAATCGGTGCCGATGAAGGGCGCGCCCTCGGCCCCGCGCATGGCGCGCATGCTGTCGACGGTGGTCACGCCGGCCTCGCGCAGCTTGCCCAGGAAGGCGTCATAGGCGGTCTCGGCGATGCCGATGTCGAAGCCGTAGCCCGCCGCCGCCTCGGGCAGGTTGTCGGGCATGGCGAGGCTCTTGGTCGGCACCGGCACATAGATCAGCTCGGTGCCCTGGGCGCGCAGCGCCTCGGCGAGGCGGCCCATCAGGCCCGCGGCCTCGACCGACAGCGGGTGGTTCGTCCGCATGTCCAGCGTGACGCGGTAGAAGGTTCCCTCGGAGCCTTCCATCAGGCGCATCGGCTTGGCCGATTGCAGCCCGTGGCAGCCGTAGCGCGAGGGCGCGGGGCCCTCTCCGCCCTCGGGGGCGGCGGCGAGCGGCGGGGTGGAAAGCGGCGAGGTCAGCGCCAGGAGCGCGGCGCAGAGCTTTGGGGCGGCCTTGGTCATTCCGGGGCCTCCTCGGGGTTGGATGTGTCCTGGGTGTCGAGCTGGCGCAGCAGGTTCTGCGCCGCGGTGCGGGTGCCGAGGCTCTCGGCCTGCATGGCGCCCTTCAGAAGCCCGCGCAGCCGCGCCGGATCCTCGGGGCCCGGGCCCGAAAGCGCCTCGGTCGCGAGCTCCAGCGCCGCCTCGGCGTCGCCGGCGGCGGCCTTCTCTTCGAGAAGCGCCTCGACCTTGCCGGGCTTGCGGCCGAAGGGATGGCCGGTCTCGTAGTAGCGCAGCAGCGCCTCGGAGGCGGTGTCGCTGCCCTGCAGCGCGAGGTTGCGCATGGCGTTCTCGAGGTGGTCGAGCCGCGCCTCGGAGAAGTCGATGTCGCGCTGGTCGAGCAGCCGCACCAGCTCGTAGACCGCGTAATCGCGCCCGGTCAGCCCCGCCGAGGCGAGATAGAGCGCCGCCGCCGAGCGCATGTCGCGGCCGTCCAGTTCCAGGAGCCGCTCGGCGTAGCGGAAGGCGGCGAGCCCGTCGCCCGCATCCGCGAGCCGGCGCATGTCCTGGAAGGAGATGGGCTTCTCGTCCAGCATCCGGCGGCGGAGCTGCTGCAGCTCCCAGGTGGGCAGATCGGTGGTTTCGGTGACGCGCCGGTCCAGCGCCTGGGCCTGGATCACCGGCGCGGCGCCGGAGGCCCTGGCGGCCTCGGGGCGCAGGGGGCCAAGCGGCGCGGCCAGCGCCGGGGTCGCGGCGCAGAGCGCCAGCGCCGCGCAGGCGAGCCTGGGATCAACCATGGGGGGCCTCCTCGGAATTCGGATGGCTTTGCGGGAGCCCGAGGTAGCGGACCGGATACTCCCAGAGGACAAGCGCGGGCGGCGCCTCGGAAAGTGCCGGGTCATCCAGGAGCGCGCGCATCGGTGCGACCGGGCCACGGCCCTCTTCGGCGAGGTTCAGGATGTCCCGCCCGAGCGCGAGCTTCAGCGCGGGCAGGAAGCTCCAGCTGTCGTTGGCGCTGTAGCTCGTGCCGACCAGGAGCGTGTCGACCCGGGGCGCGTCGGCAGCGAAGATGCCGCCCTCGGCGCCGCCCGCTTTCTTGGCGACATACGGCGTGACCCGCTCGGGCCCGAGCCCCAGCGCCGGGGCGAAGCTTTCCGAGGTGACGAAGGACACCAGGTCGCCGACGAATTCCTCGGGCTCGGCCGGGGCGCGGCGGAAGCGGGTGTCGCCCGGCTCGATCAGCCCGGAGGCCGCGACCGCCTCGGCCACCTGCCGGGCGCCCTCGGGCGTCCAGTGGGTGTCGGTGGTCAGATAGACCGGCGCGTCCTTGGCGGCCTCGGCCAGCGCCGGGCGGGTGTCGACGGCGGGGATGCCCGCACGGTTGAGCGCGGCGCGGAAGCGATCGTATTGCGCCTGCATCCGGGCGCCCGCCCCGTCCGGCGCGTGGTCGCGGTAGATGTCGGCCTTGGCGGGCACCGGGATCATCACCAGCCGCGCGCCCATCTCGGCCAGCGCCTCGTCCGCGCGGCGCACCGCCTGCATGGCCAGATCGAGGCTGTCCTCGGAGGCGCGGGTCATCTCCTCGTTGGTGAAAAGCCAGCCCTCCTCGCCCGCGGTGACCCCGGCGCGGCCCTCGCCCAGAAGCGCGTAGCGCCCCGCGCCGATCAGCCCCACCGAGGCCGCGCGATGCGGCAGCTCGGCGCTGTAGAGCTGGCCCAGCTCGCTCGTCGCCTCGCCGCTGACCAGATCGCCCTCGACCCCGTCGAGCGCCTCGGGCGCGGTGAAGATCTGAAGGTTCACCACGGCGGCATAGCCCAGGAAGGCCAGGGGCAGCGCGTGCCGCATGATCTGCAAGACTCTCTGCATCTCGGGCCTCAGAACTGGAAGTAGAGGAAAGGAGAGAAGCTCTGCTCGGCGAGCTTCATCAGCGTCAGCGCGGCCAGCCCGGAGACCAGGACCGAGGGCGCGAGCGCGCTGGCCAGGGTCAGCGTCCCGTCGGTGCGGGGCATCATCCGGCGGTGCACGAGGCCGCGCAGCGCGGGCTCGATCAGCACCACCCCCGCGGCCAGCGCGGTGAAGAGCAGGCTCTCGCCGCTGATCTCGAAGGCGGCGACAGGGCTCAGCGCCAGGCCATGCGCGCCTGCCATGCCGGCCAGAACCTGCCCCGCGGTGCCGAGGTCCGGCGCGCGGAAAAGCACCCAGCCGAAGAGCACCACGAGAAGCGTGCGCACCAAGGGCGCGAGGCCGGCCGCGCGGTCGCGGCCCGTGGCCCGCTCACCGGCCATCCAGAGCCCGTGCCAGGCGCCCCAGAGGACGAAGGTCCAGGCCGCCCCGTGCCAGAGCCCGCCCAGCACCATGACCGCCACGACGTTGACATAGGTGCGCAGGCGCCCCCGCCGGTTGCCGCCCAGCGGAATATAGAGGTAGTCGCGCAGCCAGACCGAGAGCGAGATGTGCCAGCGCCGCCAGAACTCGGTGATCGAGCGGGCGTGATAGGGCAGATCGAAGTTCTCGATGAAGCGGAAGCCCATCATCCGGCCGAGGCCGATGGCCATGTCCGAATAGCCCGAGAAGTCGAAGTAGAGCTGCAGCATATAGGCCACCGCCCCGGCCCAGGCGAGCGCCATGGAGGGGTTCTGCGTGGCGAAGGCCAGGTCCGCCAGCGGCGCCACGGCATCGGCCAGGAGCACCTTCTTCGACAGCCCGATGAAGAAGCGGATCATGCCGCTGGTGACATTCTCCATCGAGTGGTGGCGTTCGCGGAACTGGTCGGCCAGGTCCTTGTAGCGCAGGATCGGCCCGGCGATGAGCTGCGGGAACAGCGCGATGAAGGCGGCGAAGTCAAGAAGCCGCACGTCCTCGGGCGCGTCGCCGCGATAGGTGTCGACCAGGTAGCTGACCGACTGGAAGACGTAGAAGGAAATGCCGATCGGCAGCAGGATCTGCCAATGCATGCCCAGCGCCTCGGGCGTGGTGCCGAAGAGCCCCGCGAGGCTCGCCACGAAGAAATCGAGGTATTTGAAGAGCCCCAGCACCCCCAGGCAGCCGGTCACGCCCAGCGCGCACCAAAGCTTGCGGGCCCGGCCCTCCGCGTGGCGGATCATCCGGCCGATGCCAAAGGTCCAGAGCGTCGTACCGACGAGCAGCGCCAGGAAATCCAGCCGCCACCAGGCGTAGAAGACGTAAGACCCCGCCAGCAGCGTCGCCGATTTCCAGCGCCAGGGCGTCAGGAAATAAAGCGCCAGGAAGCCCGGCAGGAAAAGGAACAGGAAGGTTTCGGAGGAAAAGACCATCAGATTGCCCCCCCGGAGCGGCAGGCCTCGAAGGCGCGGTCGGCGGCGTCACGGCGCAGCGCCAGCGCTTCGCGGGCGGCGAGCCCCTCGACGATGACATCGGCCCGCGCGGGGCCCGTGCCGGCCTTCAGGACGGTCGGGGTGAGCTGGTCGAGATCGCCGCCCAGAAGCCGCGGCAGCTGGTCGGAGAGGTCGTTCATCGCCAGCCGCACATGGGTCATCTCGGAGCCGCGGATGCCGACGCGGTTGCCCGCCACCCGGTTGCGGATCAGGAGCGCGCTGGCGCCCGGCGTCTGGCGGTGCAGCGCGATGCCGGGGCCGTCGTTGTCGAGGATGCGGTTGCCCTTGGCGATCAGCGTGCCGCCGCCGCGCAGCGCGAGGCCCGCGCCGTCGTTGCGGGTGATGCGGTTGTCGCTCAGCCGCAGGCAGTCGGCGCGTTCGGCCAGGGTGACGGCGGTGCCCCCGAAGTCGGCCAGCGTGTTGCCGCTGAGCGCGACGCCATGCGCGCCGTTGTCGACCCGCAGCCCCTTGCCGCCGCCGCGGCGCAGGGTGTTGTCGCGGACCTCGCTGCGCGAGACGTCCGAGAGATGCAGCGCCTGGGCACCATGGGTGCCGAGGATCTCGTTCCCGGCGATCACGCCCTCGGCGCCGGTGCGGACATGCAGCGCGGTGCCGGTGCTGGCCTGAAAGCGGTTTTCCGTGATCTCGAAGCCGTCGACGCCGCTGAGCGTGACGCCGCGCAGGCCGAGGAAGCGGTTGCCGCTGAGCGCGCCCGCCTCGCCGCGCCCCAGCATCCCGCGCCCGCCGATGTGCAGGCCCGCCGCATGGGGCGCGTCGCCGTAGCCCAGATGCGCGATCTCGCTGTCACGGACGGCGAGGCTCTGGCGCCCGACGCCCGCGATGAAGGGCCGGAAGCCGTCGATCTTGGGATGCGCGCCGCCCTGCGCCGCGATCCGCGCGCCGGTGATGCGCGTCTCGCCGAGCGACAGCAGGAAGGCCCCGGCGCGGCGATCGAGAGTCAGCTCCTGACCCTCGGAGATGCTGAGCTCGGCGCCCTGGACGACGACCACCGGCAGGCTCAGCCGGTAGCCCGCGCCGCGGGTGGTCACCGCCTCGGGGGCGCCCGCCTTCTCGGTGGCGCGGTCGAGGTCGGCCAGCGTCGCCGCGCCGGACTGCAGGTAGATCGCGCGCTCGGGCCCGGCCTCCACGAGGTCCGAGACATCCGCCCCGATCCCCGTGGCCAGCTGCATCACCGCGAGCCGCGCGTTGGCGATGGAGACCTGCGGCGCGGTCGTCTCCTGCCCGGCCGCCATGGCTGGCAGGAGCGCCGCTGACGCGCAGGCCAGGATATGGCGCAGCGCCTTAGGCAAGGGCCCGGCTCCTTTTTCCGCCCGGAAGTTCCGCCTGCGCCGCCACGGGCTCTTCGGCCTTCTCCGAAGGGGAGCCCGCCGATGCGCAGAGATCGACACGCACCAGCGCCAGCGGCTCGGGGCCGTCGTTGGCGACCCGCAGCGCCTCGCCCGGGGCGAGGGTGACATGTTCACCGGCCTGCCGCGCGCCCGCGGCCTGCGCCGGGCCCTCGATCGAGGCGCAGCCGGCGGTCACCGCCAGCACCAGGCTGGCGCCCGGCTCGGCGCAAAGCTCCAGGCTCTCGCCCGGGGCCAGATATTCCTCGGCGACCCGGTCGGTGGCGCCGTCCGAGGCAGGCGCGGCCTCGGCATGGGTCAGCACCTCGCTCCGGTCGCGCTTTTTCAGCTCGCCCACGGCCTCTTTCACCTTCTGGGCGTTCTCGTGGTTGGTCACCAGGAGCGCGTCGGGCGTGTCCACGACGATCACGTCCTCCATGCCGACCACGGCGACAAGCTTGTCGCTGGCGCGGATCAGCGAGTTGCGGGTGTCGAGCGTGACCACCGAGCCGGTCTCGACGTTGCCGTCGTCGGACTTCTCGCCAAGGCTGTGGATCGCGGGCCAGGCGCCCACGTCGCTCCAGAGCACGTCGACCGGCACCACGCTCACCCGGTCGGACTTCTCGAAAATCAGCCGTTCGGTCGGGTCGTCCTTGGCGCGGGCGAAGCTCTCGGCCTCGAGCACCTGGCCGTCGCGGTCGCGGCTGCCCAGCAGCACGGCTTCCTGCACCGCGGTCAGGGTCTCGGGGTCGTGGCGGGCGAACTCCTCGATCAGAACGTCGGCGCGCATCATGCTGATGCCCGAGGACCAGAAGGTGTCACCCTGGTCGACCAGCTGCTGCGCGCGCTCGGCCTCGGGTTTCTCGATGAAGCCCTCGACCGCGTGCAGCCCGGGGTGTTCGGGATATTCCGCGCCCGAGCTGATGTAGCCGAAGCCGGTCTCGGGGTAGCGCGGCACGATGCCGAAAAGCACGATATGCCCGGCCCGCGCGGGCGCCACCATGGCGCGCACATAGGCGTCCATGTCGCCTTCGATGATATGGTCCGAGGGCAGCACCAGCAGCAGCGCCTGCGGATCGCGGGCATAGAGCGAGAGCGCGGCGGCCAGCACCGCGGGACCGGTGTTGCGGCCGACCGGCTCGCCGATGAAGCGCGCCTCGGCGCCGATCCCGGAGACCTGGTCGAAGAGCAGCTCGCGCTCGGCCTCGGAGGCCACCACGATGGGCGCCTCGAACAGGGCGGAGGTGTGCCGCAGCACGGTTTCCTGGAAGAAGCTGCGCCCGTCCGCGCCGTCGATCGGCTGGAACTGCTTGGGCTGGCGCACCCGGGACATCGGCCAGAGGCGTGTCCCCATGCCCCCCGAGAGAATGACCGGATTCACGAGGTTATGTGTCATTGGATGTCTCCTTGGGGTTCGTCGGCCGCGGCCGAAGGGGTGTCGGCCGTGCCGGCCAGAAGCGCCTCGGCGCCATCGCTCGCACCGGTCCAGAGCGCGGCGGCGCCCGACAGGGCGCGCGCGCCGAGGTCCTGCAGAGGGGCCAGCGGCGCCAGGGCGTCATGCGAGACGCTGAGCGCCGCGACCTGGCCCATGGCGCTTTCGGGCAGGTCGGTCTCGGGGGTGAAGGTCGCGTGGACGTGGTCCTCGGCCATGGTGCCCGGCGCGATGCGCGGGGCGTCCTCGGGGCGGGCCTCGAAGGACAGCCCGTTGGCCAGTTCGACCTCGACCGCGCCGCTGCGCTGGATGTCGAACAAGAGCGCGCTGGGGATGTCGGCCTCGACCACCATGCTGCCCTCGGCACGGCGCAGCGCGATCAGCGGCTCGCCGGCCAGGACGGTGCTGCCCTCGGCGATGTTCAGCGGCCGGGCCGCGCAGTCGCAGGGCTTGGCGAAGGACAGGGTCTCGCCGTCCGAGGTGTCGATGCTGTAGAGCACCTCGCCCTGGGCAGCTTCGGGGTTCAGGAAGGCGATCTGCCCGTCGGCGGTGGCGCGCATCGCCTGGCCGCTCGGCAGCACCCGGCCGGGCGTGTCGATCGAAGTGGTGAAGATGCGCTCCTGCATCAGCGTCAGGATCAGCCCGATCAGCGCCAGCGAGAACACCGCCACGGCGAGCCCCGCGAAGGCGCTGCCCAGCCGGTCGCCGAACCCGCGCGCCGGCGGCGGTGCCTTGGGCCCGCGCGGCTGGGTCAGCGCGCCGCTGCGAATGAGCGCCCCGGCGCTGGTCAGATCGCCCGAGATGTAGTCGTTCAGGATCTGCCTGAGCTGCGCCTGATGCTCGCCGGTGGGATCGGTGAAGACCAGCGCGGCGCTGGCGTCGTCCTGCAGCGTGATCCGCGCGGTGGGCGTCAGCACCACCTGGAAGCCGGGAAAGTCGAAGCCCAGGCGCACCACCCGTTCGGCACCGTCGAGCGCCGGGTCGACAAGCCCCGAGATCCGGGCCTCGACCAGCGACAGCGCCTCGCCCTTGTGGTGGCGCCCGTCGATCAGGACGCTGAAGGGCAGGTCGATCATCGGGTGTTCGTTGCCGTCATGGACCTGCGCGGGATGCGCGTGGGCCTGCGGGAATTGAGGGGATGAGGTCATGGAATACTCTTGGGCAGGAAGGGTCAGAGAAGGCCGGTGAGAAACAGCGCCCCGATGGCCAGCCAGCCGAAGGCCAGCGCGTGCATCCCGGTCGAGGAGGCGGCTTTCACCCGCTCGCGGAAGGCCGGGCGGGCGCCGCCGCCCGAGGCGCTCTGGCGGGTCCATTTCTGCCGGTCGAGCCGGAAGAGCGCGTAGCTCTTCACGCTCGCCCCGACGATCTGGCCGAAGTAGAGAAGCGGCGGGAAGACGATCGGGAAATAGCCCGGCCGGAACAGCGACAGCGCGGCGCAATAGACGTAGCGGGTGAACATGATCCAGGCGAGATAGGCGGGCAGCACCGCCGGCGTCGCGAGAAGCGCCGTGGCGATCACCGCCAGCGGCCCGGCCAGCGTCGTCCAGATCGAGAGACGCTGGTCGACGATCGACCACCAGGTGAAAAGCCCGATCCGCCAAGGCCCCAGCGCCATGGCCCGCCCGTTGGTCCGCAGCATGTTGCCGAACCAGCGCTTCATCAGCGCCACGGCGCTTTCGACGAAGCCGGGCTTGGGCTGCTCCTCCATGCTCAGCGAATGCAGGTCGGGCAGATAGGTCATCCGGTAGCCCCGGCTCAGGAGCCAGTACCAGGTGGACTTGTCGTCCCCGGTCAGGAAGCGGATGCGCCCGAGCCGCCAGTGGTCGATCTGGTCGGATTGCACCTGGGCGATGAAGCTCGGATCGGTCGCGAGATCGGCCCGGAAGACCGACATCCGCCCGGTCAGCGTCAGCACCCGCCCGCCGAAGGCCATGGAGGACATCATCATCTGGCGCTGGGTGAAGCGCAGCTCGAACCAGTCCCGGAAAAGCGGCGTCTCCTCGATCTCGACCTGTTCGTCGGTGGTCAGCGCACCGACCCGCGGATCGGTGAAGAAGGGCGCCGAGCGCGCGACGATGTCCTCTGGCACGCAGCTGTCGCCGTCGACGAAGACCAGCACGTCCCGCGGGCTCGGGGCCTCGCGCTGCAACAGCCGGAGCGAGCGCGCGATGGCGTCGCGCTTGCCCGATCCGGGGATCTGGTCGATCACCAGCTTGACGCCGGGCATCTGCGGTTTCCTGGCCTCGAAGAGGTCGCGGATGATCCTCAGGTCGGCCCCTTCGACCACCGAGGCGACGATGGTGGCGCCCCCCGGAGAGGCCGCCGCCGCCTCGAAGATCGAGGCGTAGACCCGGGCGGTGACCCGGGGCTCGATCTTGAAGGTGGTGACCATGAAATAGCCATGCGCGGGCACCGCGCGGCGGGCATAGGCCGCCTCGGCGCGGCGCCGCTGCCGGGGGTAGCGCCAGTGGATGTAGGCCAGGGCGCGGCTGAAGTTGATCGCCCCCCAGCTGTAGCGCCAGGCCCCGATCGCGCCGAGCGTCAGGATCGCGCCTTCCGCGCCGGAGAAGCTCCGGTCGTGGACGGCCAGCGCGATCGCCGCGCAGAGGGCTATGTAGGCCAGGTGTCCGAGCATGGGGTTACCAGCAGATGCCCTGGTAGGTCGCGTCGGACATCATGCCGGGCTCGATCCGCGTGAGGTCGACCACCCGGCGGCTGCCGATGCTGTCGCGGATGCGGGCCTCGACCTCGGGGTAGCGGTTGCCGACCACGATGACCTCGGAGCCCTCGATCAGCGCGTCGATGTCGGTCTGCATCCGGTCGCTCAGCTCCGGCACCACGGCATTGCCGCGGCCGACGGCGGTCGGATCCATCTCGAAGGCGGTCGAGACATAGGGGTCGTAGATCTGCACCTCCTGGCCGGTCTCGATGAGCCGCGCCGCGAGATCCGCAAGCGGGCTCTCGCGCAGGTCGTCGGTGCCCGACTTGAAGGAGACCCCGACGAGGCCCACGGCCTTCTTGGAGGCCGCCCGGACCAGCCCTTCCGCGCGGGCGATCTGCCCGTCGTTGGCGGTCAGCACCGCGTCCAGAAGCGGCGTCGGCACCCGGCGGTCGGCGGCGACATGGCGCAGCGCGCGCACGTCCTTGGGCAGGCAGGAGCCGCCGAAGGCAAACCCCGGCCGCAGGAAGGCCGGCGACATGGCAACCTTGCGGTCCGAGCAGAGGATCTGCATGACCCGCTGCCCGTCGAGGTCGTTGGCCTTGGCGATATTGCCGATCTCGTTGGCGAAGCTGATCTTCATCGCGCGCCAGGAGTTGGAGGTGTATTTCACCATCTCCGCGGTGCGCAGGTCGACGCGGTTGATCTCGCAGGGCAGATGCTCGTTCAGCCCCGAGAGCAGCGCCTCGGTCTTGGTGTCGAGGCTGCCGAAGACGATCAGCCCCGGGTCGTCGTAATCCTTGATCGCGGTGCTCTCGCGCAGGAACTCGGGGAAGTAGCCGACGCCGAAGTCGCGCGCGGCGATCTTGCCCGAGGCGGCCTCGATCGTCGGGATGCAGACCTCTTCCATGGTGCCCGGCACGATGGTCGAGCGCATCACGACCGAGTGGAACTCGGATTTCTGCGCCAGGGCGCGGCCGATGTGCTCGCAGACCGAGACCACGTATTTCAGCCCGACGGCGCCATCGGCGTCCGAGGGCGTGCCGACGCAAACAAAGGAGGCTTCGGTGGAGGCCACCGCCGCCTCGGCATCGGTGGTGGCGCGCAGGGCGCCGCTGGCGACGGTCTCGGCCACGAGCGTGTCGAGCCCGGCCTCGACGATCGGCGGCCTGCCGGCGTTGAGCGCCGAGACCTTCTCCGCGTCGACGTCGACGGCGATGACCTCATGCCCGTCCCGGGCGAGGCAGGCGGCCGAGACGACGCCGACATATCCGATGCCGAAGACGCTGATCCTAGCCATGTCTATCCCTTTCTGCCCCGCGGCCCGGGGCCTTGTGCGATTCTGTCTCCGGCGCGCCGCCCTGCTGGCGGCCGCCGGGTTCGGGGCGGGGGATAGAGGCTTTGGTCAGGGAGCTTCAGTCGGGAGGACTACGCAGTCGGGTCGGGCGTTCGCCCCCGGCCTGCGTGGTATTCCCGAGGGCTGGTGGGGCGGCGCCCCACCTGAGGGATTTGGGAGAGGTGCTGTGGTGGGTGAGAGGCGCGAGGGACGCGCTGAGACCGCCCGCACGCGGGCTCAATGCCCTTGAACCCGTCAAACCAGAATTGTCGGAGGAATGGCAAAGAGCGGCTGAAGCTGCGGCAAAGTCCTGCCGATCCAGCTCGTGCCACGCGGCTCTCCAGCGGTCTTTGCTAAAGCGGTTTCACACGGCCCGCGCCCGGCCCCCACCAGTCGGTTCTCAACAGGCACAGGCCAACTGACTATCTTATTGTCCGCGCCACGCGGCGCGCGCTTGGAATTCGCCATGAGCTACGCGCCCGACCCCGACCTCGGCCCCGCGCGCCGCGCTCAACACCCGCGCCGCAGCGCCAGCCCTACAGCAGCCAGCCCCGCGCCGCCGCCATGCGCACCAGCTCGGGCTTGCTGGCGATCTCCAGCTTCTGCATCGCCCGGGCGCGGTGGGTGTCCACGGTCTTGGGGCTCAGCTCCAGCGCCTCGGCGATGGCGCGGTTGGCATGGCCGAGCGCCGCCATGCGCAGGATCGTCTCCTCGCGCTCGGTGACGTCGCGCCCGGCGGTCCGGGCGATCTGCCCGCGCGCCAGCCCCCGGCCCACCGACTTGTGCACGAAGGTGCCGCCCTCGCAGACCACCCGCACCGAGCGCGCAAGCGCCTTGGCGTCCACGGTCTTCGGCAGCACCCCGCGAAAGCCCATCTCGACGCAGTAGCGCGCCAGCTCCACCGTCGGGCGGGTGGCATAGGCGATGAGCCGCACCCCTGGCACCGCCGCGCGCAGCGCCGCGACCAGCGGCTTCAGGGGATGCGCCAGGAGCGGATCGAGCAGCACCACGTCGGGCCGCGCGCCGCAGAGCCCCGCCTGCGTCACCGGCGCCTCGGCCCCGACCTCGTGGCCCTCGGGCCCGAGCGTGTCGCGCAGGAGCCCGGCCAGGGCCTGGGCCAGGATCGGGTTCTCCTCGGCGACGACGATCTTCGCGGCGGCTCTCGGCATGAAAGGCGTCCTTCAGAACCAGGCGTTCTGCATGGCGAAGCTGTGCAGCGAGGAGCGGTTGGCCAGCCCCAGCTTCTCCATGGCGCGGTACTTGTGAGTCTCCACCGTCCGCGCGGAGATCGAAAAGAGCCGCCCGATGTGCTTGCAGCTCTGCCCGCGCGCCACTTCGACCAGCACCTCGCGCTCCCGCGCGGTCAGATCGCCCGTGCCGGAAAGCGTCAGCGCCTCGGTGGGCGCGCCCGGGTCGCCGAAGGCGCCGTCGACATAGATCCCGCCCAAAAGCACGCTTTCCACCGCGCTGGCGAAATGCTCGAGGCTCTCGCTCCGCGCGATGACACCCGAGTAGCCCGCCTCGAGGCAGGCCGCCGCTGTGCTCGCCGCCGAGGGCGGCAGGAAAGCCAGGGTCTCATGCTGGCCGAGCTGCTCGGTCAGCGCCGCGCGCAGCCGGTCGGGGGACTGGCCGCAATGCGCGGGGTCGCAGATCACCATGTCGGGCCCCTGCCCCATGCCCCGCGGCGGCAGGGCCTTCTGGCCCACATGGGCCTCGGCGGAACAGTCCGGCAGCGCGTCCAACCGCTCTGCGAGGGTGGTCGCAAGGATCAGGCTGGTGTCGATCACCAGGATCCGGACCGCGGTGTCGGTCGTGGGGGCCTGCATGTAGGTCCTTTGTTGGTCGTTTCACGGGACAATTCGTCACCGAGGCAAGCCCGCTGCGCGCGCGCGAGTTCCAAAGAAATTCATATTTTTGAAAATCACGTTAGGTAACCGCAGAAACCCGCCCAAACCACCATCCGCCGCCGCGCAAATCCGCCGAAAATAGCGCCCCTCGATCACACCTCCGTGCCACCAGCACACCGCCACCCAACAGAGGGCCCGCACCCCAACAGGCGCCCCACCCCACCTGCTTCAGCTTGGTCCAAATACCTCGGGGGTGAATGCGGGCCCAAAGGCCCGCTGAGGGGGCAGCGCCCCCCCGGTCCGGGGTGCCACAGGCGGCCCGGACCCGCCCGCAGCGCCTGCCAAGGCGCCAAGGGCCAGACCTGCCCCCGCGCCGCCAAGGCGCGGGGACCGCCGGATCAGACGCCCGGGCTAACCCCGCCCTTCAGCCCGTCTCGGTGCAATGCCGCCGGAAGGCGCGTTTCAGCATGTCGAGCTCGGCGCGCAACAGGTCGACCTCGGCGCGGATGTCCTCGGCCAGGGGCTCGTCGCCGATCATCGTGAAGGACCCGAGCCGGGCGCCGCTCGCGGCCTCGGTGATCAGGAAGGTCATCACCCCGTCGCCCAGCGCCTCGGGCGGCACCGGCACTTCGAGCGCCCAGCGGCCGGGCCTGTCGATGGGGCTCAGGACCGCGCCGCGCAGGGGCGCGTCGAAGAGCGAGACCAACACCTCTGGGGCCGGCGCATCGGCGGGCTCGGCGGCGATCTCGCCTTGCCAGCGTCCGTCCTTGAAGCGGGTCTTGGTCAGCGTGTAGGCGGCCATGGCATCCCTCAGAGTTCGGCGCGCGGGCGGCGCGAGAAGGTCAGGTCGCGCAGCACCACCTGGTTCATTTCCGGCCCCTCGAAGATGATGTCGAGCCAGAGCTTCTCCACCCGCTTCTCGTTGAGCTTGGTATAGGCCAGGTCGAACTCCACCGCGACCTCCGGGGCCCCGAGCGGCAGCTCGCGCACCAGCTGTTCGGTGTTCGGCCCGTGCTTGATGTTGAGCCGGGCGAAGATCTCGATCGGGCGCTCCATCTCGATCACGCTCTCGAGCCGGATCAGGTGGCGGCGCTTCAGCCCCTTGGCGACCTCGCGCGGCAGTTCGAGCGCCAGCGACAGGTAAGAGCCGTCGAAGCGGAAGACATCCATGCGCAGCCCCTGCGGCGCGAGGTCGGCCTCGCGGCGGTTGCGCAGCTGGCGCAGAGTCACCTCGGAGCGGGCGCAGTCGTGGAAAAGCCGCGCTTCGCGGCCGAGCGCCGTGCCGCTTTCCACGGCGGCCGCGCCGGGGGCCGGCAGCGGCGCGGTCCAGATCTCGGGGCGCCAGGCCCAGTCGGCGTCATGCGGGCGCGGGAAGGACTGGCTGCCGAGCGGCGGCAGCGCCAGCCGGCTGTCGGCCACGAAAAGCAGATCGTCGAGCGCCCGGCGCAGCTTCTGCGCCTCGCCGCGCTGGCGGCGCAGCCGCGCGAGGTCGGCCCGGGGCGCGCGCCGCGCCATGCGCTTCAGGCGGCGCAGCGCGCCGCGCTGGAACAACCCTTCGAGAAAGCCCTGCCGCCCCGCCATGTCACTGCCTGTAACTCTGCCCGCAATCCGGCACCTCTGCGCCGGTTCATCATCCTATGACAGAAAGTCGGGCTTTGACAAAGCCCGCTCAGCCCGGCGGGGTGGCGCTGCCGCTGGCCGAGACCGGGATCTCGCGGCGCGGGCTGGCGCGGCGGATGCGTTCGGCGGTGATCGACAGAAGCTCGGCGCCCGCGTCGCGGGTCAGCCCGCTGTCGGCGGGGGCATAGACCGCAAGGCCGACAAGCCGCGCGCCCTGCAGGAAGGCGCCGCGCCAGTAGCCCGGGCTGCCGCCGGGCAGGAGCTCCTGGCCGCCCTCTTCGAGGTAGACAAATGTGGTCGCCTCGTCGCTGCGCGCCTCGAGCACCGAGGCGCCGGACAGCTCGGCCAGGGTCTCGACGCTGGGCTGGACCGGGGTTTCCTCTTCCGGGCCGACCGAGACGGTGATGATCGCGGGGGTGACCTCGGGGCCGGTCTTGCCGCCCGAGAGGATGTTGCAGCTGGCCAGCATGGCGAAGCCGCCGCGGCGGCCGCTCTCGACCGTTTCGGGGTCGATGCAATAGCCCGGCGGGCCGGCGACGATGATCTCGCCGTCGGCAAGCGGAGCGGCCTCGATCAGCCGCGCCCCGCCGTCGGGCTGGGCCAGTGCCGAGGCCCCGCCCGAGGAGCCGGGCGAGGCGAAGTCCGACAGGAAGCCGCGCGCGGGCACGAGCTCGCCTTCGGGTGAGACCTCGCAGCCCGCGAGCACCGGAAGACAGAGCGAAAGGAGAACCGCGCGCGTTCTGGTCATCAGATATCCATATAGACGTGTTTTTCCTTGGCGCCGCCCGGATGGGTCACGGCGCCCTTGTAGGTCGCGCCCACGAGCTGGGCGAATTTCCACAGCGCGCCCGAGGCGTAGATCGTGTCCTTAGGACCGGCCCAATCGGCGCGGCGCTTGTCCAGCTCCTCCTGGGAGAGGTCGACCGAAAGCTCGCCCGAGACCGCGTCGATGGTGATCATGTCGCCGTTCTTCAGAAGCGCGATGGGCCCGCCGTGGGCGGCCTCGGGGCCGACGTGGCCCACGCAAAAGCCGCGGGTCGCGCCGGAGAAGCGGCCGTCGGTGATCAGCGCCACCTTCTTGCCCATGCCCTGGCCCGAGAGCGCCGCGGTGGTCGCCAGCATCTCGCGCATGCCCGGCCCGCCAGCGGGGCCTTCGTTGCGGATCACGATGACCTCGCCTTCGGCGTATTCGCGGTTCTTGACACCCTCGAAGGCCTCTTCCTCGCATTCGTAGACGCGCGCCGGGCCGGTGAAGACCTGGTCCTCGGCGGCGATGCCCGCGACCTTCACGATGGCGCCCTCGGGGGCGAGGTTGCCCTTGAGGCCGACCACGCCGCCGGTCTTGGTGATCGGCGTCTCGATGCTGTGGATCACCCGGCCGTCGGCCTCGCGGGTGGTGCGGTCGAGCTCTTCGCCGATCGAGCGGCCCGAGGCGGTGATGCAATCCTCGTGGATCAGCCCGGCCTTGCGCAGCTCCTTCATCACCACCGGCAGGCCGCCGGCCTCGTAGAGGTCCTTGGCGACAAACTGCCCGCCGGGCTTGAGGTCGACGAAGTAAGGCGTGTCGCGGAAGATCTCGCAGACGTCGTCGAGGTAGAACTCGATGCCCGCCTCATGGGCGATGGCCGGCAGGTGCAGCCCGGCATTGGTCGAGCCGCCGGTGCAGGCCACCACGCGGGCGGCGTTCTCCAGCGCCTCGCGGGTGACGATGTCGCGGGCGCGGATGTTCTTCTCGATCAGGTCCATGACCGCCTGGCCCGAGGCCTCGCCATACTGGTCGCGGCTCTCGTAGGGGGCGGGCATGCCCGAGGAGTTGAAGAGCGCCAGCCCGATCGCCTCGGAGACGCAGGCCATGGTGTTGGCGGTGAACTGGCCGCCGCAGGCGCCCGCCGAGGGGCAGGCCACGCGCTCGAGCACGTCGAGCGCGGCGTCGGAGAGCTGGCCGTTCTGGTGCCGGCCGACGGCCTCGAACATGTCCTGCACGGTCAGGTCGCGGCTGGCGAAATCCTCGGGGATGTCGGCCCCGGCGGGCGCCTTGCCCGGCAGGATCGAGCCGCCGTAGATGAAGACCGAGGGCACGTTCAGCCGCACCATGGCCATCATCATGCCCGGCAGCGACTTGTCGCAGCCCGCGAGCCCCACGAGCGCGTCGTAGCAATGCCCGCGCATGGTCAGCTCGACGGTGTCGGCGATGGCCTCGCGCGAGGCCAGCGAAGAGCGCATACCCTCGTGGCCCATGGCTATGCCATCGGTGACGGTGATGGTGGTGAACTCGCGCGGGCTGCCCGCGGCCGCCTTGACGCCGAGCTTCACCGCCTGGGCCTGCCGCGAGAGCGCGATGTTGCAGGGCGCAGCCTCGTTCCAGCAGGTCGCCACGCCGACCAGCGGCTGGTGGATCTCCTCTTCGGACATCCCCATGGCGTAGTAATAGGACCGGTGCGGCGCGCGCGCCGGCCCCTCGGTGACGTGACGGCTGGGCAGTTTGGTTTTGTCGAAGGCGCGCTTCAGCATGGCTTCCTCCCGCGGGGCTCGTGCGATTGTTCGATCCCGCATACAAAAGCCCCTGTGGCTTCACAAGAAAGAAGGCTCGGCGCTGCCATGCGCGGGAGCATGGCGCGGCGCGGACGCAGGGGCCAGCGGATCGGCTGTGCTGGGCGGGCTGTCGGCCACATCCTGCCGAGAGGGGCGGCTTGGGGGCGGTTGGTGGGCTCGGCGGAGGGGCGCGAGGTGCCGACGAAACGCGCGGCGCCTTGGTGAAAAGTCGGGGCGTCGCGCCGAGGTCGACAACATCCCCCACCACCCTCTCACCCCTTCCAGACAGAGGGCGCGCGCCGGGCCGGGGGCCGGCGCTACTGACCTCTGAGCGGCGCGCTTTATCTCAGCAAGGTCATTGCTCGCTGTCAGCTATGCACGCCATCCGAAGGAGCGCCGGCCCAAGGCGCCGGTCCGGCGCGCGCCCGGCATCCTCGATGCTGCTCGGGCGAAAAGAGGGCACTTTTGCTCCAACACGGCATCTTCGATGCCATTAGGGCGCTTTGACCCCGGCGCCGCATCTTCGTTGCTATTCGCACGCAGGCGGGCGCTTCGTCCCCAGCGTGGCGTCCAACTGAGAGGTTTGATCAACGCGCGGTCGCCTTGGGCCGCCCCACCAACCTCTCCACCAGCTCCACAGAGGGCGCGCGCCGGGCCGGGGGCCGGCGCTACTGACCTCTGAGCTATGCGCTTTATCCCAGCAAGGTCAGGGCCAGGGGTGAGCTGTGCACGCCGCCCGAAGGAGCGCCGGCCCAAGGGGCCGGTCCGGCGCGCGCTCGGCACCTTCGGTGCTATTCGGGCGCAAGTCGGGCGCGGTCTAGTCGGGGCGCTCGGAACTGGGAGCTTATTCGGGTGCTTGGCGTGCCGCGCAAGGCGGCCTTGAGTGCCGCTTTGGGCGGGCTTTGCGTGCAGCTTTAGGCCGACCTAGGAACCTCAAGGCGACCCGCAGCCCCCCAATCGACCCACACCCAAAACAAGCCTTCCATCCGCACCCCACCACAACTCACCCCAACCCCAACCGCCGGTCCAGCGCCTCCCCCGCCCCGGCGCGGTAGTGGAACACCTGCCACCCGCGCGCGCTCGCCGCCTCGAGGTTCTCCTCGGTGTCGTCCACCAGCAGGATCCGCCCGGGCGGCACCTCGGTCTCGCGCTCCAGGATCGCGAAGAACTCCGCGAAGGGCTTGCGCACCCCCATCCGCCCCGAGGAGAACATCCCGTCGATCAGCGGGCCGAAGCCCATCTCCTCCTCGATGTAGCGGCAGCGGCGGTCCTCGTTGTTGGTGGCGATCACCTGGCGCAGCCCGCGCGCCCGCAGCGCCTTCAGCCGCGCCCGCATGGCCGGGTCGGTGTTGGCGTCGCGCTCGAACCAGTAGCGCAGGATGGCGTCGGGGCCGGGGGCGTAGCCGACCTCCTCGGTCCAGCCCGCCACCGCCTCGCGCAGGTCGCGGCGCCCGGCGACCACGGCCTCGAAGACCTCGCCCGAGAGATGCCGCGTCAGCGAGGACACCGGATGCCCGATCTCCGCCTCGAAGTGGCGCGCCCAGAGGTGGCGCCCCTCGTGGATGTTGTCGTTCAACACGCCGTCGAAGTCCCAGGCGATGAGGGCGAGATCCTGTGCCATCACCGCCAAGCTAGGCCCCGCGCGCCCCTTTGCCCAGAGGACGTGGCGTCCTGCTTGACCGGGGCCGGGCGCGGGGCGCAGAATGAGAACCAAGGGAGAACGACATGACACCCGGCAAGGCCTTTTTGACATCCGAGGAGATCCGCAGCCTCTCGGCCCGATCGGATCTCTGGGGGATGTGGCTTGTCGGCCATTGCTGGGGGGTAATCCTCCTGGCGCTGGGGCTCTTCGCGCTCTGGCCGAACCCCGCGACCTTCCTGATCGCGGTGATCGTGATCGGCTCGCGGCAGCTCGGCCTTGCGATCCTGATGCACGAGGCGGCGCATAACGCGCTCTTCCGCACCAAGGCCTGGAACGAGTTCGCCGGCGAATGGCTCTGCGGACGGCCGATCATCGCCGATCTGCCGGAATACCGGCACTACCACCTGACCCACCACCGCCACACCCAGACCGAGCGCGACCCCGACCTGCGGCTCTCCAAGCCCTTCCCGACCACCCGCGCCTCGCTGATGCGGAAGTTCTTCCGCGACATCACCGGCCAGACCGGCATCAAGCAGCGCGCCCAGCAGTTCATGTTCGCCTTCAAGATGGCCGGCGAGGTCGAGGGCACGCCCTCCTCGCAGGACCTCGCGCAGGCCTTCTCGGGGCCGGTGATCGGGCGGGCGGTGCTGGCCAACCTGGCGCTTTTCGCGCTGTTCTGGGCCGTCTCGGGGCTCTGGTGGGCCTGGGTCGCCTTCTGGCTCCTGCCGCTCCTGACCTGGTTCCAGCTGGTCCTGCGGATCCGCAACATCGCCGAGCACGGCGCGGTGGAGTTCTCCGACGACCCGCTGCGCAACACCCGGACGACGCTGGCCAACCCGCTCGAGCGGCTGCTGGTTGCGCCCTACTGGGTGAACTACCATCTCGAACACCACCTGGTGATGCACATCCCGGCGCATAACCTGCCGAAACTGCACGCCCTGATGATCGAGAAGGGACACGGGAGCACGATGACCACCGCGCCGAATTACCTTTCCGTCCTGGCCCGCGCCTCGTCGCGCCCCGCATGAGCTACGCCCCCTACGGCCCCCGCATCGCGGAGGCCCGGACCAAGCCCGCCCTCTGGCGGCTCCTGGCCGGGCTGGCGCTGGCGCTCATCGTCTCGCTGGCGCTGAGCCAGGCGCTCCTGTTCGGCGCCGTGCGCATCGGCGGCGAAGAGCTCCTGCCCGGCATCATCGGCGGCACCACGCCGGCGGGGCTGATCCTGGTGCTCTCGGGCATGGGCACGCTGACCCTCGGCACGCTGGCGGCGACGCATCTTTTGCACGGGCGCGGGCTGCGGACGCTGATCGGGCCCTACGGGCTGGCGCTGCGCCAGGCGGGCCGGGTCTTCGGCGCGCTGGTGGTGCTGCAGGCGTTGCTTCTGGGGCTGATGAGCTGGGGCTTCGAGGGCGCGCTGATCCAGCAGCGGGCGCTGGGGATCTGGCTTGCGCTCTTGCCCCTGGGGCTGCTCGCGGTGCTGATCCAGACCAGCGCCGAGGAGATCCTCTTCCGCGGCTACATCCAGGGCCAGCTCGCGGCGCGTTTTTCCCATCCCGCGCTCTGGATACTGCCGCAGGCGGCGCTTTTCGCCGCCGGGCATTACACCGCCGGGACCTTCGGCTCGAACGCGCTGGGGATCGCGCTCTGGGCCGGGGCCTTCGGGCTGATCGCCGGCGATCTGACCGCGCGCTCGGGCACGCTGGGGCCCGCCATGGCGCTGCATTTCGTCAACAACGCCATAGTGATCCTGGTGATCTCCATGGACGGGATGCTCTCGGGCCTGTCGCTCTACACCCTGCCCTTCTCGCCCGGCGACGAGGCCGAGGTCGCCCGCGCCATGCCGCTGGAGTTCGGCGGCCTCCTGGAGAGCTGGCTCGCCGCGCGGGTCGCGCTCAGGCGATAGACGCCCGCATTCCCCCGCGTGATTGCATTTCGCCCCGCCCCGGAATAAGTCGGGCCTCGACCTAGGCAGCGCCGGAAAGACCGCATGAACTGGATCACCAACTACGTTCGTCCGCGCATCAACTCGATCTTCTCGCGGCGCGAGATTCCAGAGAACCTCTGGACCAAGTGCGAGTCCTGCGGGACGATGCTGTTCCACCGTGAGCTGACCGACAGCCTCTATGTCTGCTCGAACTGCAGCCACCACATGCAGATCACCCCGCGGGCGCGCTTCACCGCGCTTTTCGACGGCGGGATCTTCTCGGAGGTGACGGTGCCCGAACCGGTCGCCGACCCGCTGCATTTCCGCGACCAGAAGAAATACCCCGACCGGCTGAAGTCGGCGCAGCGCTCCACCGGCGAGAAAGAGGCCATGCTGGTCGCCGCCGGCGAGATCGGCCGCACCCCGGTGGTGGCCGCCGCGCAGGACTTCAGCTTCATGGGCGGCTCCATGGGCATGTATGTCGGCAATGCGATCATCGCCGCCGCCGAAGAGGCCCTGCGCCTGCACCGTCCGCTGGTGCTGTTCTCGGCCGCTGGCGGCGCGCGGATGCAGGAAGGCATCCTGTCGCTGATGCAGATGCCGCGCACCACGGTCGCGATCCAGATGCTGCGCGAGGCGGGGCTGCCCTATATCGTCGTGCTGACCCATCCCACGACCGGCGGGGTGACCGCCTCCTACGCGATGCTGGGCGACGTGCAGATCGCCGAGCCCAACGCGCTGATCTGCTTCGCGGGCCCGCGGGTGATCGAACAGACCATCCGCGAGAAGCTGCCCGAGGGCTTCCAGCGCGCGGAATACCTGCTCGAGCACGGGATGCTCGACCGGGTGACCGACCGCCGCGAGCTGCGCGAGGAACTGGTGGTCATCCTGCGCATCCTGATGCAGTCGCCGCCGGCGGTCTGGGGCGATCTGCCCGCCCCCGCCGAGCCCGTCGTCGAGGATCAGGGCGCGGAGGCCCCCGAGCCCCCCGCGGGCGAGTCCTCCAAGGAATGAGCGGGGCCGCCTCGGACCACATCCTCGAACGGATGATGGCCCTGCACCCCAAGTATATCGACCTCACGCTCGACCGGGTCTGGCGGCTTCTGGAAAAGCTCGGCCACCCGGAGCGCGACCTGCCGCCGGTGATCCACCTCGCGGGCACCAACGGCAAGGGCTCGACCCAGGCGATGATCCGCGCCGGGCTCGAGGCCGGGGGCGCGCGGGTGCATGCCTATACCTCGCCGCATCTGGCGCGCTTCCACGAGCGCATCCGCCTGGCCGGGGCGCTGATCTCGGAGCCCGACCTCGCCGCGCTCCTCGACGAGGTCTATGCGGTCAACGGCCCCGACCCGAACACCTATTTCGAGATCACCACCTGCGCCGCGCTCCTGGCCTTCGCGCGCAGCCCCGCGGATTACCTGCTGCTCGAGACCGGGCTGGGCGGGCGGCTCGACGCGACCAATGTGGTCGCGCGCCCGGCGCTGACGGTGATCACACCGATCGCCATGGACCACGAGGCCTATCTCGGCGACACGCTGACCAAGATCGCCGGCGAGAAGGCCGGCATCCTGAAGCGCGGCGTGCCGGTGGTCGTCGGCCCGCAGGACGACGCCGCGCTCGAGGTGATCGAGGCCCGCGCGGCCCGGCTCGGCGCCGAGGTCATCGCCGCGGGCCAGCACTGGCATGTGACCGAGGAGCACGGCCGCCTGGTCTTCCAGGACGAGCGCGGGCTGCTCGACCTGCCGCGCCCGGTGCTGCCCGGGCGGCACCAGTTCGACAACGCCGGGGCCGCGCTGGCCGCGCTCCGGCACCTGGGCTGCGGTGAGGCCGCCTGCGAGGCCGCCGTGACCCGCGCCGAATGGCCCGCGCGCATGCAGCGGCTGCGCGAAGGCCCGCTGGTCGCGGCCGCCGGGGGCGCCGAGCTCTGGCTCGACGGCGGGCACAACCCGGCCGCCGGAGCCGCGCTGGCCGCGCATCTGGGCGATCTGCCTGAGCGGCCGACCTATCTACTTTGCGGGATGCTCAACACCAAGGATGTGACCGGCTTCCTGCGCGCCTTCGCGGGCCAGGTCCGCGGGCTTGTCGCGGTGGACATCCCCGGAGAGGCCAACACCCTGCCCGCCGAGGAGACCGCCGCCCGCGCCCGCGCCGCCGGGCTCGAGGCAGAGACGGCTTCCGATGTGCTTGCCGCGCTTGGCGCGATCACCGCCCGCAGCCCCGGCGCCCGGGTGCTGATCTGCGGCTCGCTCTACCTCGCCGGCCGCATCCTGCGCGAGAACGGCTGACCCGCAACAAGTTGTCGGGTCGGAATTCTGCGAAACCATAGCTTGGCGGCAACACTATATATTGACGGCTCTGTGCAAAGCCCGCTATGATTCGGGCAACATCTTGCCGAACAATACAACCAGGGGACGGCACGAGGGGACATCGCCCAGGCGATCGCGGCCTCGCGCGACGGAAGGACTCCGTCTCGCGACCGCGGGGACAGCGCCCGGGCCACGCGACAAAACAGGCAGTTCAAGGCCGGATCGAGCAGAGAACAATAGGGGTCCTTCGGGGCCCCTTTTTTTGTGTCGTTTGCTTGGGAGGGGGTTGGGGGGGCGTGAGTGAGGTGGGTGTAGCGGGCGGATGGATTTTCTTGGGGGCGCTTGGCGGGTGCTGGGGTCGAGGCGCACGCGTGAAACGCGCGGGGGGTGCCGGGGTCGAGACGCACTCGTGAAGCGCGCGTGGCGGGCTGACGGCCGGGTCGCACCTGGATGGAACGCACCCCTACACACCGATCAACTCGACAGCGCATGAGGCCACCGCCTCGCGACGCCTCCACACCCAACAGAAACAGCCAAATCCCGCGCCCTTCTCCCCCTCTCAACAAGCCCCAACAGAGGGCGCGCGCCGGACCGGGGGCCGGCGCTGCTGACCGGCAAGCTAAGCACTTTATCCCAGCAAGGTCTGGACGAGCTGCAAGCTAAACGCACCACCCCAAGGAGCGCCGGCCCAAGGGGCCGGTCCGGCGCGCGCCCGGCATCTTCGATGCTATTCGGGCGCAAGAGGGCGCTCTGGCTCGAACGCGGCATCTTCGGTTCTGTTCGGACGCAAGAGGGCGCCTTGACCCAAGCGCGGCAACTTCGGTGCTGTTCGGGCGCAAGAGGGCGCTTTGGCCCAAGCGCGGCATCTTTGATGCTGGCCGGGCGCAAGTAGGGGCGTGGAAGGTAAGGGCGGCACCTCTCACAGAGGGCGGCAGCCCACTCTACCCCTCCTGCCCCCAATCCGCGGACTGCATCTCCCGCAGCCGGCTCGCGGTGCGCTCGAACTCGAAAGCTCCCGGCCCCTCGACGTAAAGATACTCGGGCTCCGCCGCCGCCGAGACGATCAACCGCGTCCCGGCCTCGTAAAGCGTGTCGATCAGCGTCACGAAGCGCTTCGCCTCGTTGAAGTTCGACCGGCCGAGCTGCGGCACGTTCTCCAGGATCAACACCCGCAGGCTCTCGGCCAGCTTGAGGTAATCCGCGGGCCCCAGCGGCTTGCCGCAAAGCTCGTAGAAAGGCACCCGCGCGGCGCCTCCGGCGTAGCGCGGCAGGGTGATCTGGCGGCCCTTGACCGAGAGCACCAGCTCCTCTTCCTGCTCCCCGGAGAGCCGCTCCCAGAGCGCGTCCAGCGCGGCGCGGGCCTCGGTATTGGCGGGGGTGAAATAGGTCTCGGTCCCGGCCAGCCGGTCCTGGCGGTAGTCCTTGGCGGCGGAAAGCTCGTGCACCACCATCCGCTCCTTCAGAAGCGCGATGAAGGGCAGGAAGAGCTGCCGGTTCAACCCGTCCTTGTAGAGGTCGTCCGGCACCCGGTTCGAGGTGGTGACCACCACGCAGCCGGCCTCGAAGAGCTGCTCGAAAAGCCGCCCCACGATCATCGCGTCCGCGATGTCGGTGATCTGCATCTCGTCGAAGGCAAAGACCTTCACGCTGTCCGAGACCGCCTTGGCGACCGGCTTGATCGGATCCTCGGTGCCGGCCTGGCGCTCCCGGTGCACGGCCTCCTGCACCTCCTGCATGAAGGCGTGGAAATGCACGCGACGGGTCGGCACCTCGAGGCTTTCCACGAAGAGGTCCATGAGCATCGACTTGCCGCGCCCGACCCCGCCCCAGATGTAAAGCCCCTCGGGCGGCGGCGGCGCCTTGCGGAAAAGCCCGCGCTTCTTCGGCGCGTTCAGGGCCTTCGCGATGCGGTCGAACTCGGGCAGGACGGCGCGCTGCGCGGGGTCGGCCTCGAGCCGTCCTTCCGCGATCCGCGCCTCGTAAAGCGCCGTCAGCGGGTCAGACATTCGGTTCGCCCTGCAGCCCCAGGAGCTTGCGGAAGCCGGTCCAGTAGCCGGGCAGCTGCGGCGGGCCGTCGAGCCCCTCGATCGCCGCATCGGCCCAGGGCGCCATATGCGAACGCGCGAAGCCGCGCCCCCAGTCGAGGTAGTCGTCGGCATATTCCGGGCGCAGCCGGCAGGCCGAACCGACAAGCCCCACCAGGGTCTCGGGCGGCGAATACCATTCGTCCTGGATGCCGGTCACGGTGGACTGCAGGAAAGGCCCGACAAGCCGCATGATGCGCTTTTCCGAAAACTGCAGCAGCAGCTTGCCCATCTCGTCGCGGTTGTAGTGGATCAGCGGCGGGAAGGTGTCGAAGAAGATCGCCCGGCCGTCGCGGATCGCGAAGTTGCGGATCGAGGGATGGAAGCCGACGCGGGTCTCGAGCCCCTCGGCCTTGGCCCAGAAGCCGGCGATGACCTCGCCCGCGGCCTGCATCATGTCGAGCGTCGCCTGTTTGCCGTCGTCGCGCATCCGCGGCCGCATCAGGCTGTCGAGCGGCAGCGCCTCCTGCACGATGACCGGGGTCTCCTTGCCGGAGAGCTCGACGAGGTGGAACTCGGTCTCGGGCAGCGGCACGTCGCAGTCGGTCAGCACCCGGACGTAATCCTCGTGCGCCTGGGCGAGCTTGGCCAGCTCGGCGCGGCTGGCCGCCCCGCGGTAGACCTTGATCACCCGGTCCGAGAAGGGCCCCGAGGGCGGCTGGAAGGGCGCGCAGAAATAGCCCAGCCGGGATATCGTCCGGCCCCGCGTGGCGGCATCGGAGGTGATCAGATCGGCAAGGGCGGCAAGGTCGGTCATGGCGTCTCCGGGCGCGGGTCGGACATCCTCTGCCCCCGGGGTCTACCCGGTTGCGAGCCGCTCTGCCACCTCTTGTGCAAGCGCCTCGACCTCGGCGCGGGCCGGGGTCTTGCGGCCCTCGGCGCCCGAGAGCCCCTTGCCCATGGCCTCGGCGTAGATCGTGCGGTTGGCGATCTGGCTCGCCGCGATCGCGGCCTCGAGCCGGGCCGCGGCCTCGCTCACCTCGCCGGCGAGCCGGGTGCGCGCGCGGGTGCGGTTCATCACCACCAGCGCGTCCTTCTCCTCGCGCCGGGCGAGGTCGAGCACGCCCTCGGTGGCCCAGAGATCGACATGGCTCATGGCCACCGGCACGACCACGAGGTCGGCCACCCGCAGCGCAGGGCGCAGGTCGCTGTCGGCCTTGGGCGGGGTGTCGACGATGACCACGTCGCATTCCGAGGAGAGCTTGCGGGTCTCATAGGTGATGCCCCAGGCCGAGGAGGTCGCGAAATCGAGCCCCACCGTGGCGTCGGGATGGTCCTCGACCCGGGTCATGAACCAGCGCCCGAGGCTGCCCTGCGGGTCGGTGTCGACCAGCGCCACGGTCTTGCCCTGGCGCAGGAAGCCGACCGCGAGATTGGCGGCCAGCGTGGTCTTGCCGGAGCCGCCCTTCTGCTGCGCGACGGTGATGATCGAGCCGGCCATGCGAATCGCCCTCCTGTTGATCCGCGAGGGAGTTTGCACCTGCAGCATAGGAATGGCCACATGCGCCGCCGAGACAGCGCCGCAGCGCGGCGTGAGGGTGACGGGGGTGCTGAAAGGGTGGGCTTGGGGGGGGGTGTTTGGGGAGGGCCGGGAGGTGTGTGGAAGGGAGACTGACCGACGGGATCACCGCCTTGCCAGAAACTCTCGTGCTCGCGCGCTGCGTCTCCTGCCCCGCCGCCACAGACGCGGCTTCTTCGCAGACGCCCCCCACCGCCACACCGAATGTCCGCGTCCCGCCCGCCAAACCTCGGAACGGTTTCCCGACCCAGCCTCCCCGCGCCCTCTTGCGCCCGAATAGCACCGAAGGTGCCGGGCGCGCGCCGGACCGGCCCGATGGGCCGGCGCTCCTTCGGGCGGCGTGCATAGCTTGTCGCTAGCCCTGACCTTGTTGGGAAAAAGCGCATAGCGCGGAGGTCAGCAGCGCCGGCCCCCGGTCCGCCGCGCGCCCTCTGGTGCGCTTTGCTTCGGGCCGGGTGGTGGGCGGCGAGGCGGGTTGGGGTGGTGCGCCGGATGCCGCCGCCGGGAACTGTGATGCCGGATCGTTTCTCCGATCAAAGGGGCTTGCACCGTCGCAGGTGCCCGGGCCCGTTCGCCCAGGTCCGCTGCGTTCCACGCCTTCACGCCCGATGTTCGCTCTCTCCGGCGCATCGCGCCCTTACGTCCCCCCTACCCCCACCGATTAACCAACGGTTAACCGCTTTGGCGAGACGATTCCGCCATGTTGCGCTCCGCCCTCCGCCGCGCCGGTCTGGCGCTTCTGGCCTGTCTGCCTGCCGCCCTCGCTGAAGCCGGGGCCTGGCCGCGCGAGAAGGGCGCGCTCTTCGTCTCGACCACCAGCTACCTCTCCTGGTCGCAGGACCTCACCACCTGGACGAGCTACTATCCGAGCGCCCGCTACGACACGCTCTTCATCGAATACGGGCTGACCGAACGCTGGACGGTGGGGCTCGACCTCGGACGCTCGGTCTCGGGGGCGACCAAGACGGTGGCCTTTGCGACCCGGCCCTTCGCGCGGCCGGTCCTTGGGCTGCAGGTGGCGCCGACGCTGGGCATCGGCCAGATCGACGGGATGCAGGTGATCCGCCCGGCGCTCTCGCTCGGCAAGGGCGCTGACTGGGGCTGGCTGGCGGCGGATTTCGCCGCCGAGCTTTTCCCCGAGCGCGGTGAGACCGACGTGAAGCTCGACCTGACCATGGGCGCCAAGTTCGGCCGCCGCCGGGCCATGGTGCAGTTCCAGGGCGGCCAGCAGGCGGGCGACGCGCCGTTCCTGCGGGTGGTGCCCTCGGTCACGACGCCGCTCTTCAAACGCTACGAGTTGGAGCTCGGCGGCAGCTACGGGGTGATCGGGGACAGCAGCATGGGGCTGAAGCTGGGGCTCTGGGCGGAGTTCTGAGAGGGCAGCGGCGGACGCCTCCGGCAGCCACCCGAGCGACAGCTCAGCGCCGAGCTGCCCGGAGACCGCCCCTGCCCCATAGCCACGCCCGCCACGCTCTCCCGCACCCAGCCCCCGCCCAAACCTCAATCCATCCGGATCGTCACATTGGCGTCGCCTCGCACCGCGCCGGGGTAGATCAGATGCACCTGGTTGTTCGCCCCGCCCTCGCGGGTCGAGACATAGGGCATCCACCACTCGCTCACGTTGGCGGCGTTGCGCAGCCGCGAGGTATGCACCACGGCGTCCACCTCCTCGGCCCAGGCATCGAAGGGCAGCTCGCCCTCGGTGTCGATCACCCAGGTGTCGGCATGGGTGTTCTGCGCATGCGCCACCACCAGCGGGTTCTGCGCGGCCTTCTCGACATTGGCGAAGGTGTTGTTGGTGAAGCGCACCCGCTTCATCCGGGCGAAATCCAGCGGCGCGAAGCTGGTGTCGGGCCGCTCGACCCGCTCGATCGTGCCCGAGGAGGCCCGGAAGGTATTGCCCGAGACGTTGAACCCGTTGAGGAAATGCCCCGAGCCATAGGGTTTGACCACGATGAAAGCGAAGCTCGTCGCGACCTTGGAGCAAAGGAAGACATTGTCGGTGATCGAGAGCCCCGCGAAGCCGAAGCCGCTCACGTAGTCCGGCTCCGGCTCGCGCTCGTTGGTCCATTCGACGAAGCAATTGTCGATGTAGTTGTTGGCGATCTGCGTGTTGCAGGCGCGGAGCGCCAGCACGATGCCCGCCGTGCGGATGCCGTTCGCCGCCGCGTCGCCCTGGAAGAAATGGTTGCCGGTGATCAGGTTCTGCGCCCCCGAGGCGACCACGAAATGGCGGAACTGCGAGGCCCGGCAGTCGCGCAGCTTCACGTCGTTTGCGTTGACGTTGATCGCCACGGACTGGCGGTTCTGCACCAGCTCGCCGCCCTCGTGGCTGAGGAACTGGCAATGTTCGATCAACATGCCCTGGCAACCTTCGCCGGGGCTGGTGATGCCGCGGTTCTTCGGCCGGTTGAAGGTGCATTCGCGGATCACCATCACCGTGCCCGAGGGCGCCAGCATGACGCCCGAGGCCTCGATCGCGCATTGGAACTCGATGTCCTCGAGCTGGAAGACGTCGAGCCGTTCGAAGCCCGAGAAGTCCAGCATGTAGCGGAAGCGCCGGAAGGTGTAGTTCTGGGTGCCCACCGCGTCCGAGAGCGGCTGCGAAAGCGTGACCTCCTGGGCGGCGGGATTGACCGCGCGGACGTAGATCTCGCGGCCGACACCCGCGCCCTCGACCAGCGCGCCGACGGGGATGACCTCGGCATTGGTCACATTGCTGAGCCGGGTGGGCTGGGCGGCGGAATAGCTGGCCTGCCGGGTGACCACGCTTTCCGCCCAGTCGCCGCCCGCCGAGGCCTGCAGCTGGCCGTTCCGCAGGACCCGCCGCTGGGCATAGCTCGTGCGGTTGGCCACCGCCGCCTGCACGTCGAGCGGGCCCGAAAGCGAGACCCGCCGCCCGCCCATGTCGAGGCTCTCGTGGTCGGCGTCGTTCATCAGCGCCTGGAGCGCCTTCTTCAACGCCTCCTCCTCATCGCCGAAGGCGTCGATATAGCTCGGCAGGCGGAAGTTCTTGGTCAGCGACAGCCGCTTCTCGGCGGGCATGGTCACCTGGCCCTCGAAGATCACCTCGCTGTCGAGGGTCACGTCCTCGGCCAGAAGGTAGCTGCCCGCGCTGACGAAGAGCGAGCGCCCCTGGGTCGCGGCGTCGGCGGCCTCGAAGGCGGCGCTGTCGTCGGTGATCCCGTCGCCCAGCGCGCCGTAGTCGCGCACGTCGACATAGCCCAGCATGTCACGCAGGAAGACCGCGGTCACATCCTCGATCTCGATGTCGTCGACGCGCAGGAGCGCGCCGGTGGCGCCCGTAAGGTCGATGCCGAAATGGCCGTATGTCGGGCTCGGCCCCCAGACCATGTCGACGCCGGTGCGCGCGCCCGAGCCGATGATCGCCGAGACCTCCACCACGGTGCCGTAGTCCGGCACCGCGACGCTCGCGGCGGTGAGCGGGATGCCGGTCACGGCCGCTCCGCCCGGGCTCCCGGCCCAGGCCGCGACCCGCACCGAGGGCAGGCTGCCCGAGAGGACCTTCACCCGGGTCCGCACCCGCAGGTAGACGCCCGGCGCGATGGGCACCTCGCCCATGTAGCGGATCTTCTGGGTGGCCTCGGTCTTCAGAAGCTCGAGGCAGCCGCCGAAGTCCTGGTCGGCGGTCACGATGCTGGCGCCGGCGGCGCTGGCGTAGCTGTCCGAGCCCGGCGTGCCGTCCTGGCGCGACCAGACCTCGAGCCCCTCGGCAAAGGGTGGCGGCATCAGGTCCCAGCCCTCGGTGATCGCCTTGTTCATCGCTGTCCCCTTCCTTGGCAGGCCGCGCGGCGGCACCGCGCGGGAGGACAGGGATAGCGAGCCCAGGGTTAACCGGGCCTTGGGGCGGCGTGCGTTGCGGCCTTTTGAGCGGGCCCGAGCGCGGTTTGGCTCAGGCCGCGACGCCGGTCTGCGGCAGGATCTGCACGCCGTCGATCAGCCAGCCGCCCTCGGTCTCCAGCATCCGGTATTCGAGGACATGCAGCCGCCCGCCCTCGTCGGTGACGATGACGCGCTGGAAGAGCCGCCCGTCCATCTGCCTGAGCGCACCGAAGTCGATGGTCTCGGGGCGCCAGACCATCGGGTAGCCCTGTTCGACCATGCGCCCGAACATCTCGGGCGTGCGGAAGATGCCGCGGATCATCGGGCTGGCGTATTCGAAGGCGCCCGCGACATCGCCGCCGCGGAAGGCTTCCATCTGGTTCGAGATCACCGCCTCGATGCCGGGCTCGGGGGCCAGGACATCCTGCGCCCAGGCCGGCAGGGCCAGCCAGAGCGCGGCGAGCGGGGCGAGAATGCGCAGGCGCATCATGGGTCCTCCTCTCCTCGGGGTGGGAGGAGAGATAGCGCGTCTCCGCCCGTCCCCAAGTCACGGCCCGGCGAGCGGGGGAGTTTCGGGGGGGGGGGAGGAGGCTTTGGGGGATGGGGTGTGTCTTCGGATGGGAGCGGACAACCCGCCGTGGGCGCTCTAGGGATTAGCGTTGTGCAGCGGACGGTCGGCACAGGCAGCGCCATGTCGCCCTATCGGCTCGCAGAGCCAGAGGGCGCGCGCCGGGCCGGGGGCCGGCGCTGCTGACCTCTGATCTAAGCGCTTTATCCCGGCAAGGTCAGGACTGGCTGTGAGCTAGGCGCGTCGCCCACAAGAGCGCCGGCCCAAGGGGCCGGTCCGGCGCGCGCCCGGCACCTTCGGTGCTATTCGGGCGCAAGGGGGCGCGGGGATTTGGGCGGTGTGAGCAACTGGAGCGGTGAACCGCACCAGCGCCATCACGCCACGCCGCCCCCCAAAACCCCGCCAACATCACCCCAGCTCGCCCGCCAGGCCCTTTTCGATCAGCGCCACGCTCTCTTCCACGCCGTAAAGCGCGATGAACCCGCCGAAACGCGGGCCCTGGCTCGCACCCATCAGCACCTCGTAGAGCGCCTTGAACCAGTTCCGCAGCGGCTCGAAGCCGTGCTCCTTGCCGACCGCGAAGACCAGGCTCTGCAGCGTCTCGTCGTCGCGCGGGCCCTCGTGGGCGCGCAGCCGCTCGGCCAGGTCGCGCATCGCGGCGGCCTCGGTCTCGTCGGGCGCGCGGTAGGTCTTGCCCGGCTTCACGAAGTCCTCGTAGTAGCGGATCGCGAAGCCCGCCGCCTGGTCGAGATCCGGGTTGCCCTCGGGCGAGGCCTCTGGCGCGTAGCGGCGGATGAAGCCCCAGAGCGTCTCCTTGCTCTCGGCGCCCGAGACCGACACCAGGTTCAGCAGCATCGCGAAGGGCACCACCATGGTCGAGGCCGGCACCGCGCCGCCGTGGATGTGCCACACCGGGTTCGCGGCCTGCTGCTCGGGGCTCTGGCCCGGGTAGGCGCGCAGCTGCTGGTGGTATTCGTCGACCGCCTTGGGGATCACGTCCCAGGACAGCCGCTTGGCGGTCTTGGGCTTCTGGAACATGTAATAGGCCAGGCTCTCGGTCGAGGCATAGGTCAGCCATTCGTCGATCGAGAGGCCGTTGCCCTTGGACTTCGAGATCTTCTCGCCGTTGGCATCGAGAAACAGCTCGTAGGTGAAATGCTCGGGCTTGGCGCCGCCGAGGATCTCGCAGATCCGGTCGTAGATCGGCGTGTTGGTGGAATGGTCCTTGCCATACATCTCGAAGTCGACGCCCAGCGCCGCCCAGCGGGCGCCGAAATCGGGCTTCCACTGCAGCTTCACCTGGCCGCCGGTGACCGGCAGGGTCCACTCGCGGCCGTCCTCGTCGTCGAAGGTGATCTCGCCCTTGGCCGCATCGACATGCTTGATCGGCACGTAGAGCACGCGGCCGGTCTCGGGGTGCAGCGGCAGGAAGATCGAATAGGTCTGCTGGCGCTCCTCGCGCAGCGACTTCAGCATCACCGCCATGATGTCGTCGTAACGCTCGCAGGCGCGCAAGAGCACCTCGTCGAAGGCGCCGGACTTGTAGTATTCGGTGGCCGAGTAGAACTCGTACTCGAAGCCGAAGGTGTCGAGGAAGCGCCGCAGCATGGCGTTGTTGTGATGGCCGAAGCTCTCATGCGTGCCGAAGGGATCGGGCACCGAGGTCAGGGGCTTCTGCAGGTGCTCGCGCAGCATCTCGGGGTTGGGGACGTTGTCGGGCACCTTGCGCATGCCGTCCATGTCGTCCGAGAAGCAGATCAGCCGGGTCGGCACATCCGAGATCGCCTCGAAGGCGCGGCGGATCATCGTGGTGCGCGCCACCTCGCCGAAGGTGCCGATATGCGGCAGCCCCGAGGGGCCGTAGCCGGTCTCGAACAGGATGTGGTCCTTCTGGCTCTTGCCGGCCTCGTGGCGTTTGAGCAGACGGCGGGCCTCTTCGAACGGCCAGGCCTTCGAATTCATCGCGGCGTCGCGAAACTCCGACATCTCGTCTGCTCCTTGATTGGCAAGACCCCGCGCAGGCGGGGAAAATGGGGCTCTCTCGAGCGCCCGCTACCTATTGCGGCGCTTGATCGGGGTCAATATTTTCAACGCAGGCAAAAGTTCCCCTCCGGCAAGGACCGACACATGCAAGATTCGATCGAACATTCGTTTTCACCGCAGGACGCCCTGGTGGCGCTGATGGTCGCGGTCTCGGCCTCGGACGAGAACATCCGCACCACCGAACTGGTGAAGATCCAGTCGATCGTGACCACCCTGCCGGTCTTCACCGATTTCGACGTCGACCGGATCAAGAACGTCTCGCAGAGCGTCTTTGACCTCTTCGACCAGGAAGACGGGCTCGACGCGCTTTTCGGGCTGTTGCGCGAGGCCCTGCCCGAGCGGCTGAACGAGACCGCCTATGCCCTGGCCTGCGACGTGGCCGCCGCCGACGGCACGCTGACCGACCCCGAGCTGCGCCTGCTCGAGGAGATCCGCTACGAGCTCGACATCGACCGCCTGCACGCCGCCGCCATCGAGCGCGGCGCCCGCGCCCGCCACATGCGGGCGTGAGGGGCGGTGCCGCGCGGCACGATTCTTGAAAAACCCAACTGGATGGGTTAAATCCTGATGGTGACGATCCATCGGGCCCAAGGACTGCGCGTGGTGATCTTCACCGACGATCACGAGCCGGCGCATGTGCATGTCTTCGGCGACGGCCACGCCAAGATCGACCTCTCCGGGCCCGACGGGACGCCGAGACTGGTCTGGATGGTCGACATGAAGCGCAACGAGCTGCGCCGCGCCCTGGCGATCGTGACCGAGAACCGGGCGGACTTCCTGGTACGCTGGAGAGAGATCCATGGCTGAGCTGACCGACGACGAGATCGAGGCCGCCCGCGCCCGCGGCGAGGAGGCCCATGCCCGCGAGCCCCGCGCCACCGGCGCGCGCTACGATTCCGCCACGGGGCGGGTGATCGTCGAGCTGTCGAACGGCTGCACCTTCGCCTTCCCCGCCGCCCTGGCGCAGGGGCTTGCGGGTGCTTCGGACGGGGATCTGGCGGACGTCGAACTTCTCGGACGCGGCTACGGGTTGCACTGGGAGTCGCTGGACGTGGACCTTTCGTTGCCCGGACTGATGGCCGGGATCTTCGGCACCAAGACGTGGATGGCCCAGCGTGGTGGGCGCGCGACCTCCAAGGCCAAGTCGGCGGCGGCGCGGGCCAACGGCGCCAAGGGCGGACGTCCAAGGAAGCACGCGACGCCCTGATCCGCGTGGCCCCCGGGGAGCCCTGATCCGCGCGGCGCCCTCGTCGCGCGCCCGCCCCCCCCCCCCGAATCGTATCGGTGACAATCGAAAAATTGCCCGTCCGGGCGACGCGGGGTATTTCCGGGCCAAAGGAGCCCGCCCATGGACCGTCCCGCGCCCTTGATCACGCCCGTGCTTGTCGCCGGCTGCATCATCATCCTCGTGAGCTTCGCGATCCGCGCGAGCTTCGGGGTCTTCCAGATCCCCATCGCCGAGGAGTTTGGCTGGCTGCGCTCGGAGTTCTCGCTCGCCATCGCGATCCAGAACCTGGCCTGGGGCATCGGGCAGCCGCTCTTCGGGGCCATGGCGGAGCGGCTGGGCGACCGGCTGGCGATCGTGCTCGGGGCGATCACCTATGCGGTGGGGCTGGTGCTGTCGTCCTTCGCGACCACGCCCGAGGCGCACCAGGCGCTCGAGGTGCTGGTGGGCTTCGGCGTGGCGGGCACCGGCTTCGGGGTGATCCTCGCGGTGGTGGGCCGTGCCTCTTCGGACAAGAACCGCTCCATGTCGCTGGCCATCGCCACGGCGGCCGGCAGCGCGGGCCAGGTCTTCGGCGCGCCCCTGGCGGAATGGATGCTGGGCTTCATGGCCTGGCAGGAGGTCTTCCTGCTCTTCGCCGCGGCGATCCTCGCGGTGCTTCTGTGCCTGCCGATGATCCGCGCCCCGCAGGCCTCGAAGAGCGAGCTTGAAGAGAGCATGGGCCACATCCTCGGCAAGGCGCTGCGCGATCCCTCCTTCTCGCTGATTTTCATCGGCTTTTTCTCCTGCGGCTACCAACTCGCCTTCGTGACCGCGCATTTCCCCGCGCTGGTGACCGAGATGTGCGGCCCGATCCTGCAGGGCGGGGTGCTGCATTCGGTGGGGATCACCACGACCTCGGCGCTGGGGGCGGTGGCGATCTCGCTCATCGGGCTCTTCAACATCGCGGGCACGCTGGTGGCGGGCTGGCTCGGCAACCATTTCCCGCGGAAATACCTGCTGACGGCGATCTACACCGGGCGGACCATTGCCGCGGCGCTGTTCATCATGCTGCCGATCACGCCGATCTCGGTCCTGGTCTTCAGCGCCGTCATGGGGGCGCTCTGGCTCGCGACGGTGCCGCTGACCTCGGGGCTCGTCGCGCATATCTGGGGGCTGCGCTACATGGGCACGCTCTACGGGATCGTCTTCTTCAGCCACCAGCTCGGCAGCTTCATCGGCGTCTGGCTGGGCGGGCGGATGTACGACCTGACCGGCGGCTACACCATGGTCTGGTGGGTCGGCGTGGGCGTCGGCGCGGTCTCGGCGCTGGTGCACCTCGGCGTGAAAGAGGACCGCGGGCCGCGGGTCAACCCCGCGACGGCCTGAGCCGCAGCTCGTCCATCATCCGCGCCATGGCGCGCGCCAGCGGCTCGGGATGGGTGAAGGGCAGCCCGTGGTCGGCCTCTTCGACCACCTCCTGGTGGGCGCGGCGCACCGATTGCGCGAGCCGGCCCATGCAGGCGACGGGGATCACCCGGTCGGCCCCACCCCAGACCGCCAGCACCGGCAGCCCGGTGGCCGCCAGCCGCGAGAAGACCTGCGGCGCGGGATCGGCCAGCGTGTGGCGCAGGCTCGAGAGCACGCCGGGCACGAAGCCCCGCCGGTCGAGCTGGGCGAGCTGCACGGCCAGCACCTCCTCGGGGGTCTGCCCGGCCCGGAGCGCGGCGGCATGGGCGCGCGGGTAGCGCATCTGGAAGACCCAGTCGCCGATCCAGGGCCAGCGCATGGCGAAGCGCTGCGCGGGTGAGAAGGGCATGCCCAGCCCGGCGGGCGCTACAAGCGCCACCTGGCGGAAGCGCTGCGGCTCCTCGCCGGCCAGTTTCGCGGCGATGAGCCCACCCATGGAATAGCCGAAAAGCGTCACGTCCTCGGTCAGCCCGTAGTGGTCGAGCACCTCGCGCAGCTGGTCGGTGAAGAAGGCCAGGTCCTGCCGCCCGGCCGGCGCATCGGAAAGTCCGCGCCCGTAGAGGTCGTAGACCAGCACCCGGAAGCCCGCCGCCTCGAGATAGGGGGTGAAGCCGTCCCAGGCCTCGGAAGGCGTGGTCAGCCCGTGCACGCAGACCGCCACCGGCCCCCGCACCCGGCCCGACCAGCGGCACTGCGTGGCCCCGCGCGACAGCTCCAGCGCCTCGCCGGGGGCCTCTTGCCGCTGGGCCTCGGTGATCGGGCGGCGCATCCTCTCGCGCAGGGTGGGCAGCAGCGCCAGCACCAGGACGAGGAGGAGAAGCGCCCAGCCCATCACGCCCCCCGCCAGGCCTCGTAGATGTAGCGCGCGCACATCAGGTCTAGATGCGCGCCGCCGCCGTTCTTGAGGATGGTGATGTCCTCGGGCGCGCGAGAGAAGGCGCCGGGGTCGTAGTAGTCGCCCAGCACGTCGGCGCGCGAGATCACGCCGGCCTCGAGCGGGATCTTCAGCTCGCCGATATGGCCCAGCGTGGTGTCGAAACTGTCCACGAAGATGCGCGCGCGAGCCAGCGCGGCATCGTCGACCTCGCGCATGTCGGGGCGATAGGCGCCGATCAGGTCGAGATGCTGGCCCGGGCGCAGCCAGTCGCCGCGCAGGACCGGCTCCTTGGCCATGGTCGTCGTGGCGATGATGTCGGCGCGGGCCACGGCGGCCTCGAGGTCGGTGGCGACGCGCAGGCCCGGCACCTCGGCGGCCAGTTCCTCGGCCCGGGCGGGCGAGCGGTTCCAGATCGTCACCCGCGCCTCGGGGAAGCCCGCCCCATAGGCCGCGATCAGCGAGCGCGCGACGGTGCCGGCGCCGATGATCAGGATCTCGCGGCTCTCGGGCCGGGCCAGCATCCGCGCGCCGTAAAGGCTGTCTCCGGCGGTCTTCCACTTGGTCACCAGGTGGAAATCGACCACCGCCTCGAGCATGCCCGTGGTGTCGGAAAAGAGGTTCACCGCCCCGTTGACCGCCGGCTGCCCGGCGGCGGCATTGCCCGGGAAGATGGTCGCGGCCTTCACCGCGAGGCCCAGCCCGTCGATCCAGGCGCCGCGGTTCAGAAGCGTGTCCTCGCCGCGGTAGAGGAAGGTATCGGCGATCTCGGCGCGGGGGCGGGCGTGGCCCGCCTCGAAGGCCGCGCAGAGGCCCAGCCAGTCGAGCGCCGCCTCGCCCTCGGCAAAGGGGATGACCGCGGGGGCGCTCATGCCAGGTCCCCGGGCGCAAGAAGGCCCAGGTCCACCAGCCGGGCGGCAAAGCCCTCGGGGCCGTCGAATAGATGGGTCTGCCAGCCGCGCGCCTCGGCGGCGGCGATGTTCTCGGCCCGGTCGTCGGTGAAGAGAAGCCCGCCGGGCGCCACGCCGCTGTCGGCCTCGAGCGCGGCGTAGATCTCGGCGTCGGGTTTGGCCATGCCCATGTGCCCCGAGATGTAAGGCCGGTCGAACTCGGTCAGGAAGGGCCAGACCTCCTGGGCCACCTCGAAGGGGCCGATGCCGAAGTTCGACAGCGCGAAGACCGGCACGCCCCGGCGACGCAGCGCGCGCAGCGTGGCGACCGAGGCCGGGATCTCGGGCCCGGCGATGCGCGACCAGCTGTCGTGCCAGTGCCGGATCTCGTCTTCCCAGCCGGGGTTGGCCTCGGCGGCGGCATAGACCAGCGCGCGGAAATCCCCGCCCCGGTCCACGGCGTCGTTGACCCCGTGCAGATCCACCTCCGAGAACAGCCGCTTGCGGCGTTCCGGCCCGATCCGGGCGTCGTAGAACCGCTCGGGCTGCCATTCGATCAGCACGTTGCCGATGTCGAAGACCACCGCCTGTGGCTGCATCAGCCTGCCTCCTTCGCTGCCTGCCGCATGGCGCGTTCCAAGCCGTCGAGGAATCGCGCCCGGTCGCTCTTGGAGAAGCCGCGCCCGCTGCCCTGCCGGAAGGGATCGGCGGCGCGCAGATCCGCCGCGAGATCCCGCGCCGCGAGCTTGGCACCGATATTGGCTTCCGTGAAGGGTGTGCCGTCGGGCGCGAGCACCTGTGCCCCGGCTGCGACGGATTTCGCGGCCAGCGGCACGTCCGAGGTCACCACCACGTCCCCCCGGCCCGCGCGTTCGGCGATCCAGATGTCGGCGACATCCGGGCCCTCGGGCACCACGACCACCTCGACCAGCGGGTTGCGCGAGGGGCGCAGCCCGCCGTTGGCGACCAGGAACATGCGCACCCCGTGGCGGGTGGCGACCCGCTCGGCCTCATCCTTGACCGGGCAGGCGTCGGCGTCGACGTAAAGCGCGCTCACCGATAGAGCGCCTCGGCGTGGAAGGCGACATGCTCTTCCATGAAGCTCGAGATGAAGAAGTAGCTGTGGTCGTAGCCCTTCTGCATCCGGAAGGTCCCCTCCTGCCGGCGCGCGGCCATGGCCTCAGACAGCGCCTCGGGCCGCAGGAGCGGCAGGAAGTCGTCGGCGGCCCCCTGGTCGATCAGCACCGGGCCGTCGAAGCCCGTCTCGCGCATCAGGAGCGTCGCGTCATGCGCGGCCCAGGTCGTCTCCTCCGCGCCGAGGTAGGCCGCGAACTGCTTGCGCCCCCAGTCGCTTTCGGTCGGATTGGCGATCGGCGCGAAGGCCGAGACGGAGCGGTAGCGCCCGGGGTGGCGCATCGCCAGTGTCAACGCGCCATGGCCGCCCATGCTGTGCCCGGTGATCGCCTGCCGCTCCATGTCGAGCGCGAATTCCGCGCCCAGAAGCGCCGGCAGCTCCTCGGAGAGATAGTCCCACATCCGGTAATGCGGCGCCCAGGGAGCCTCGCTGGCGTTGACGTAGAAGCCCGCGCCCTGGCCAAGGTCGAAGGCCTCGTCGTCGGCCACATCCGCGCCGCGCGGCGAGGTGTCGGGGAAGCACAGCGCCACCCCGTGTTCGGCCGCCCAGCCCTGGGCGCCGGCCTTGGTCATGGCGTTCTCATGGGTGCAGGTCAGCCCCGAGAGATACCACAGCAGCGGCACCGGCGCGGTCGCCGCCTCCTCGGGCAGGAAAAGCCCGAAGGTCATCTCGCAGCCGCAGGCCTCCGAGGCGTGGCTGTAGACCCCTTGGACGCCTCCGAAGGCGCGGTTTTCCGATTTCGTCTGCATCTGTCGATCCCTCGCTCAAGCGGCTTTGCGGTTTTGGCTACCGGCCCGGCGCGGGCCCGGCAAGGGGTCAGCCGGTGACCCAGGCGATCCAGGCCGAGACGGTCACGATGCTGGCCGCCGTGGAGATCAGGATCGAGGCCGAGACCCGCTGCGGCGAGGTGCCGTAATGCTGGGCCAGGATGAAGACATTGCCCGCCACCGGCAGCGCCGCCGCAGAGATCGCCACCGCCGCCGGATAGGCCTCGACCGGGAAGAGGACCAGCGTGCCCAGCGCCACGAAGAGCGGGTGCAGGATCAGCTTGCCGAAGCTCAGCCAGCCCGCGATCACCAGCCGCTCGGCGGATTTCGAGGCCAGCGAGGCGCCGATGGCAAAAAGCGCCCCGGGCGTCGCGGCATTGCCGAGGATGGTGACGAACTCGTTCACCGGCACCGGCAGTTGCCAGCCCGAAGCCGCCACCGAGATGCCCAGCGTGATCGAGACGATCATCGGGTTTTTCAGCAGCCCCAGCCCGATGGTGCGCAGCACCCCGAGCGACATCCGCCCGTCGCGCGAGCCCTCGACCAGGATCACCAGCGCCGAGGAAAAGATGATCAGGTCGATCGACAGAAGCAGGATGATCGGCCCGACCGAAGCCTCGCCCAGAAGCAGCGCCAGCATCGGCACGCCGAGAAAGCCGGTGTTGCCGATCGCCACGCATTGCGCCTCGATCGCGGCGGTCTCGACCTTCACCCGGCGCCAGAAGGCCACCATCAGCCCGACGCCGTAGACGAAGGCGGTGCCCCAGAGATAGGCCAGCGCCAGCCAGGGGTCGAAGATCTCGCTGAAGGAGAGGTTCGCCGAGAACCGGAAGAGCATCGCCGACAGCGCGAAGTAGAAGACGAACTTCGTCAGATAGGCGCTGGCCTCCTCGGTGAAGAACCGCGTCTTGGCCGCGCCGTAGCCGAGCCCGATCAGGGCGAAGAACGGCAGGGTCTTGAGAAGGATCGCCAGCATGAGCCGCTAACTGCGCGCGCGTCGCCCCGGGGTCAACGGGGCGACGGCCCCGCGGGGAAAAGCGTCATCACCTCGTCGAGCGGTTTCTTCCGCTTGGCGGCCTGCGGCACCGTGGCCTCTTCGGAAGGGTAGCCCACCGGCAGGATCATCACCGGCTTCTCGCGCTCGGGGCGGTGGCACATCTCGTTGAGGAACTTCATCGGGTTGGGCGTGTGCTCGAGGCAGACCAGCCCGGCCTGGTGGATCGCGGTGATCAGCATGCCGGTGGCGATACCGACGCTTTCGGGGACGTAGTAGTTCTTGTAGCGTTCGCCTTCCGCGTCGACGCCCCAGCGTTCGGCGAAGACCACGATCAGCCAGGGCGCGGTGGTCAGATGCGGCTTTTCCACCCCGGTGCCGATCGGTTCCAGCGCCGAGAGCCAGGCGTCGCCCGCCCCGCCGCCGTAGAACTGGCGTTCCTCTTCCTCGGCGCCCTCGCGGACGCGGGCCTTCATCGCCGGGTCCGAGATCGCCACGAAGTGCCAGGGCTGGCGGTTGGCCCCCGAGGGCGCGGTCGCCGCCGCCTCGATGCAGGCGCGGATCACCGCCTCGGGCACCGGCGTCTCGGCGTAGTCGCGCACCGAATGGCGCTTTTTCATGTAGTCGCAGAAGGCTTCCGCCGCCTCGATCGACTGCTCGGCGGGCAGCTGCACCCGGTCGGGCAGGGGCAGGGGCGTGTAGACCGGCTGGTCGTCCTTGGGCATGGCGTTCTCCTCCGTCGCGTTGCGAGACAGGACCACCCTGCCCGCCCGGCGTCAACCTGAGCCGATCAGCGCGCCCGCTGCGAAGACCAGCGCGCCGCCCAGGACCACCTGGAAGGTCGCGCGCAGGAAGGGCGTCTCCATGTAGCGGTTCTGGATCCAGGCGATGCCCCAGAGCTCGATGAAGACCACCACGATGGCGATTGCCGTGGCGGTGGTGAAATGCGGGATCAGATAGGGCAGCGCGTGGCCCAGCCCGCCGAGCGTGGTCATCACCCCCGAGGCCAGCCCGCGCTTCCAGGGCGCGCCGCGGCCCGAGAGCTCGCCGTCGTCCGAGGCGGCCTCGGTGAAGCCCATGGAGATGCCCGCCCCGACGCTGGCGGCAAGGCCCACAAGGAAGGTCGTCCAGGTGTCCTGGGTGGCAAAGGCGGTGGCAAAGATCGGCGCCAGGGTCGAGACCGAGCCGTCCATCAGCCCCGCCAGCCCCGGCTGCACCCAGGTCAGCACGAACTGCCGCCGGGCGCTGTCGTCCTCGGTGGCGCGCACCTCCTCGGGCAGATGCGCGGCCTCGAGCGCGCCGGCGGTGCCCTCGTGCTGGGCCTCCTCGGCGGCGAGGTCGCCCAGAAGCCGCCGCGTGTCGGCGTCGCTGCAGCGCCGGGCGGCCTCGCGGTAGAAGCGTTCGGCGGCGCGCTCCATCTCGCGGGCCTCGCTGCGGATCGCCTCGAGGCTCATGGTCTCGGCCTGCCAATGCGGGCGGCGCTGGTGGAAACCCGCGACATGTTCGCGGCGCAGAAGCGGGATCACCTGCCCGAAGCGCGCCGCGAAAAGGTCGATCAGCCGGCGGCGGTGGCCGTCCTCTTCCCGGGCCATGCCGTCGAAGACCCGGGCGCTGGCGGGATACTCCGGGCGCAGGCGTTCGGCATACATCCGGTAGATCCGGGCGTCGTCCTCCTCGGAGGAGATGGCCAGCGCCAGAACCTCCTTCTCGGAGAGGTCGCGGAACCGGCGGCGGTGCGGGAGAAAGCGCATGGCGGCAGCCCTTTGTTTAGAACGATTCTAATCTAACCCCGCCAGATCCCCGCACAACCCGAAAAAGTGAACCGATCAGTTCAGCAAGAACTTGAAAAAGTGAACTGCACTGTTCATTTCAGTTTCACGAACCCACAGGAGGCCAAAATGCGCACTTTCCTTTCCCTGATCGCCGCCGCCACCCTTGCCTCGGCCGCTTCGGCCGGCATCCCGGCACCCGACATCCCGAACCTCTGGTTCCCCGAAAGCGCCCCCACGGTGCCGGCGCCGCAAGCGCCTTCCGGGACACAGAGTTACTGAAAAGCCGCAACTGGCATACGGGCAGGAATTGTTGAAACTGAACCACCCAGTTTATAGTTCTTTCCCAAAGCGGGAGAGAGCATGGACGCCGCACTCGACACGATCCGCAAGGGTCGCAAATACGACCAGGTGATCGCGGGCGCGCGGGACGTCTTTCTGCGTGACGGCTTCGACGGCGCGAGCGTGGATGACATCGCCCGCGCCGCCGGGGTCTCGAAGGCCACGCTCTATTCCTATTTCTCGGACAAGCGGCTGCTCTTCCTCGAGGTGGCCCGGCTGCAATGCCGCGACCAGGCCGAGGAGGCGATCACCCATCTCGACCGCTCGCGCCCGACCGAGGCGCTCCTGCACGAGGCGGGCCGCACCTTCGTCGAGATCGTCTTCTCGCCGCTCGCGATCCAGAACTGCCGGATGTGTCTGGCCGAGGCAGAACGCTTCCCCGCGCTCGCCGAGGAGTTCTGGCGCTGCGGCCCGGTCTATTTCGTCGAGGCGCTTCTGACGCTCTTCGACCTGGCCATCGCGCGCGGCGACCTCGAGATCCCCGAGGACCAGCGCGAACACGCCGCGCATCAATTCGGCGAGCTTTGCAAGGCGCGGCTTTTCATGGCGCGGCTCTTCAACATCCGCAGCGATGTGAGCGAAGCCGAGAAAGAGGCCAATGTGACCGAGGCCGTGCGCACCTTCATGGCGCGCTACGGCACCCGGGCCTGAGCCTCAGTCGAGCCGCCGCACCAGCATCTGGTTGCCCTGCGACCGCTTGGTCTCGAAGACCTTGAGGTCCGAGATCAGGTCCGAGAGCTTGCGCTTGCCGTAGGTGCGGGTGTCGAAATCGGGGTTGGCGGCGGTCAGATACTGGCCGAGCTGGCCCAGCGTGTACCACTCGTCGTCCTGCTCGATCGCATCCATGGCGTTGAAGATCAGGTTGCGCGCTTCCTCCATGCTGCCGGTGGCCTTGGTGTCGCGCTGCCCGGATTTCGCCGCCTCGGCCGCCGCGTCGATGTTTTCCAGGAAGATGAACCGCTTGCAGGCCTTGCGGAAGGCGTCGGGCGTCTTCTTCATGCCCATGCCGTAGACCTCGAGCCCCTGTTCGCGCAGCCGCGAGGCGAGCCGGGTGAAATCGCTGTCCGAGGAGACCAGCACGAAACCGTCGAAGCGGCCCGAGTGCATCAGGTCCATCGCATCGATCACCAGCGCGATGTCCGAGGCGTTCTTGCCCACGGTATTGGCCGGCTGGTGGTGCGGCACCAGGCCGAACTCGGCGGCGACCTTGGACCAGCCCGACATCTGGTGGCTGGAGAAATCGCCGTAGAGCCGCCGGACGCTCGCCTCGCCCAGGGTGGCGATCTCGTCGAAGAGCGCGCGGGCGTATTTCGGCGAGGTGTTGTCCGCGTCGATCAGCACGGCAAGCAGCGGGTTCGGTTCGGCCATGTGGCCTCCTGTCGGGTCAGAGGTGTTTCATCATCACCAGGGCGTCGACATAGCCGGCCGAGGGATGATGGAAAGCGCCCGGAAGGCGCCCGACGACCGCGTATCCCGCCCGCTCCCATGTGGCAACGGCGCGGGTGTTCTCGGCAACCACGAAATTGAACTGCATCGCCCGGAAGCCCGCCGCGCGGGCCGCGGCCTCGGCATGGGCGAGCATCTGCCGGGCGACGCCCCGCCCCTGCGCGGCGGGCGCGGTGACGAAGGCGGCATTGGCCACATGCGCCCCGCCGCCGCGCTTGTTGGGGCGCAGGAAATAGCTGCCGAGGATCGTGCCGTCCGCATCCTCGGCGAGGCTCACCCGGTTGCCGTCGCCGGTCCAGAAATCCAGCGCCTCCGCGCGCGAGATGTCGGGCTCGATCGCATAGGTCTCGCCCGCGCGGAACACCGGCTCCAGCATCCGCCAGAGCGGCTCGGCGTCTGCGGGCGCGTAGGGGCGCAGGTGGAGAGGTGCGGTCTGGGGTGTGGACTGGGGCGCGGTCTCGGGCATCAGGGCATCCGGTAGTCTTCGTGGCAGGCCCGACAGGTCGCGGCATACTCACCGAAGCTGCCGGTAAGCGCCTGGCGCGAGCCGGTGCGCATCGAGGCGGCGGCTTCGGCCATCTCCTCGGCGCGGGCGGTGAAATCGTCCCAATCGGTCCAGATCGCGGGCAGCGCCTCGGATTTCGGGTCCTCGGCCTTGCGGGCGAAGGCGTCGGGGATGGCCTCGGCCTTCTCAACCAGGAGCGCGCGGTCGGCGGCGGCCTTACCGGCGTCGAAGGGCGCCTGGCCCCGGCGCATCTTGTCGATCCGGGCGGTGGCGGCCTTGATGTCCTCCATCAGCTCCATCCGCGCCATGACATCGGGATCCTTCACGCCCTCATGGGCGAGGGCCATACCGGCGGTGAGGGCCAGCGCAAGGGTCAGGCTCAGGGTACGGGTCATCATGGGGCTCCTTCCAGGGATCCGGCGGCGCTTGGCACCGGGGTCCGCCGGTCATGCCAGCCGGCCCCCGGGGCGCAAGCGCAAAGGCGGCTCAGAAGGTCACAACCGCGCGAATCGACTTGCCTTCGTGCATCAGCTCGAAGCCGTGGTTGATCTCGTCGAGGCTGAGGGTATGGGTGATCATCGGGTCGATCTCGATCTTGCCGTCCATGTACCAGTCGACGATCTTCGGCACGTCGGTCCGGCCCTTGGCGCCGCCGAAGGCCGTGCCTTTCCAGACCCGCCCGGTGACCAGCTGGAAGGGCCGGGTCGAGATTTCCGCCCCCGCCGGCGCCACGCCGATGATGATCGACTGCCCCCAGCCGCGGTGGGTGCATTCCAGCGCGTCGCGCATGACCTGCACGTTGCCGGTGGCGTCGAAGGAGTAGTCCACCCCGCCGATCTGGTCGAAATCGGTCTTGGTGAGCGCGACGATCTCTTCGACGACGGTGCCCGAGAGCTCCTTGGGGTTCACGAAATGGGTCATGCCGAACTTCTCGGCCATGGCCTTCTTCTCGGGGTTGATGTCGACGCCGATGATCTTGTCGGCGCCGGCCATGCGCAGGCCCTGGATCACGTTGAGCCCGATCCCGCCGAGGCCGAAGACCGCGGCGGTGGAGCCGATCTCCACGCCCGCGGTGTTGATCACCGCGCCGATGCCGGTGGTCACTCCGCAGCCGATGTAGCAGATCTTGTCGAATGGGGCGTCCTTGCGCACCTTGGCCAGCGCGATCTCGGGCAGGACGGTGTGATTGGCGAAGGTCGAGCAGCCCATGTAGTGATGGATCGGCGTGCCGTCCGCCATCGAGAAGCGCGTCGTCCCGTCGGGCATCTTGCCCTGGCCCTGGGTGGCGCGGATCCGGGTGCAGAGGTTGGTCTTGCCGGACAGGCACGAGGCGCATTCGCGGCATTCCGGCGTGTAGAGCGGGATGACATGATCGCCCGGCTCCAGGCTGGTGACGCCTTCGCCCACCTCGAGCACGACGCCCGCGCCCTCGTGGCCGAGGATCGCGGGGAAGATGCCCTCGGGGTCGGCGCCCGAGCGGGTAAACTCGTCGGTGTGGCAGATGCCGGTCGCCTTGACCTCGATCAGCACTTCACCGGCCTTCGGGCCTTCGAGGTTCACCTCCATGATTTCGAGGGGTTTTCCGGCTTCGAGAGCGACGGCGGCGCGGGTTTTCATGGAGGGCCTCCTGATGTTCAATCGGGGCAGAGATTGTGCCGAAAGGAGCGCCCATGCAACCGAAGACCGCGCCGCGCCTCGCCTGGCTTCTGCCGCTTCTGCTCGCCGCCTGCGCGCCGGGGGGCGCGGCGGTGGGAGCGCCGGGGGTGCCTGGGGGTGACGAGGTGGCCGATGGCGGGCCCGGTGCGCGCCCCGGTGTGCCGGGTGGCGCGCCGGGGGACGGCCTGCAGGAGCCCGGGTCTCCCGACGCGGATTCCTGCGGCGCCGAGGGCTACCGCGCATTGGTCGGCAGCCCCCTCGCCGCCGTGACCCTGCCCGCCGACCTCGACGCCCGGATCATCAGGCCCGGCGACATGGTCACCATGGATTACTCCGAAAGCCGGCTGAACATCGCGCTGGACGCGGAAGGCGTGATCACCCGGGTGTATTGCGGATGAGGTGATTGGGGCGCGGCTCGGGGAGCGCGGGCGCGCGCCGGAAGGCGCTTGGCTGGACGGCGCAGGACCGGATGGCCGCAGCTGGGAGCCTGACGCACTCTCCTCAAATACATCGCCCGTCCCCCCTGCCCGGCCGATACCCCGCCCAACAGAGGGCGCGCGCCGGACCGGGGGTCGGCGCGGCTGACGATTGAGCGACGCGCTTTATCCCAGCAAGGTCAGGACTAGAGACGAACTAAGCACGCCACCCCAAGGAGCGCCGGCCCAAGGGGCCGGTCCGGCGCGCGCCCGGCATCTTCGATGCTGTTCGGTCGCAAGAGGGGCGCTTGGGTAAGCGGGAGTTCGAGAGATGCGGACTCGTGACAGCGGAGCGCAGCGTGTGGCGCGCGTCCCTCGCAAGCAAGCCCGCAATCCGAAGCCACGCCCCCACCACCAAGCCCCCCCTGACTCGACCCCGCAGCCGACTCGCCCTATAAAGAACAAAGCACGAACACTTGCTGCCGCCTGCCATGCCCAACCGACGCATCCTCTCCCTCTGGTTCCCCCGGCTGGGGGCCGAACGGCTGATCCGCCGCGACCCCAATCTCGGGCAGGTGCCCTTCGCCACCGTCGAGGAACAGGGCAACGCCCAGCTTCTGGCGGCGCTCTCGCCGCGCGCCTCGGCGGAGGGGCTCTATCCCGGCCAGCCGTTGCGCGACGCCCATGCCGCCTGCGCCGACCTGCTGACCCGGCTGGCCAACCCGCACCGCGAGGCGGCCTTTCTCGGCACCCTGCACCGCTGGGCGGGCAAGTTCTCGCCCTGGGTCGCCCGCGAGGCCCCGGACGCGCTGGTCATCGACCTGACCGGCTGCGCGCATCTCTTCGGCGGCGAGGCGGCGCTCCTGGCCCAGGTCGAGGAGGATTGCGCCGACCTCGGCCTCAGCCTGCGCGCGGGCATCGCCGACACCCTGGGCGCGGCCTGGGCGCTGGCGCGCTACGGCGGCCGCCGCGCCGAGGGCCACCGCAGCGGCGATGCCATCGACCAGGAGGCCCGCGCCACCCGGGCCCGGGCCGGCAAGCGGCGCCACTGGGAGCGCGGCGGCGCGGCGCCCCAGGCCGGCACGCCCCAGACCGGCACCCCCCGGAGCGGCAGCGAGAGGATCGCCCCGCCGGGCAAGACCTACGGCGCGCTCGCACCCCTGCCCGTCGCGGCGCTCCGGCTGCCGCCCGAGACGGTCGAGAGCCTCTCGCGGCTCGGGCTGCGGCGGATCGGCGACCTGGCCGGCCAGCCGCGCGCCAGCCTCGCGCGGCGCTTCGGCACCGGGCTCGTGGGACGGCTCGACCAGGCGCTCGGCGCGGCGCCCGAGCCGATCACGCCGGCCGCCCCGCCGGTGCGCTTCTCGATCCGCCTCACCCTGCCCGAGCCGATCGGGCTCGAGGCCGACCTCCTGGCCGGGCTCGACCGGCTGCTGCCGCCGCTCTGCGAGAAGCTCCGCCGGCAGGGGCGCGGCGCCCGGCGGGTGCGGCTCGAGGCTTACCGCGCCGACCAGTCGATGGACTGGGCCGTGGTCGGGCTCGCCCGGCCCGCCCAGGACCCCGCCCGGCTGCGCCCGCTCCTGGCGATGAAGGTCGCCGAGATCGACGCGGGCTTCGGCATCGACATGCTGCGCCTCGAGGTGCTGACCCACGAGCCGGTGCATGCGCGCAGCCCCGCGGGGCATCTCGATGCCGGGCGGCGGGTCTCGGAGAAGCTCAGCGCCGATACCGCGCTCGAGGACCTGATCGGCCGGCTCGGCGCGCGGCTCGGGCTCGAGGCGATCACCCGGCGCCACCCGGCCTCGAGCCATATCCCCGAGAAGGCCGCGCTGACCCTGGCCGCCGCCTGGTCCGAGCCCGCCCCGGGCTGGCCCGAGCCGCCGGTGCCCCGGCCGCTCAGGCTCTGGCGGCCCGAGCCGGTGCAGGCCCCCGACGCGCCGCATCTGCCAGGGCGCTTCCGCTGGCGCGGCCGCGACCACGAGACCCGCGGCGCCACCGGCCCGGAACGGATCGCGCCCGAATGGTGGCTCGAGGAGCCCGACTGGCGCTCGGGCCAGCGCGACTACTGGCAGGTGGAGACCGACCGCGGCGAGCGGCTCTGGCTGTTCTACGCCCACGGCGGCCTGCTGTCCTCGGGCTGGTTCTGCCACGGGACGTTTGGGTAGGGGGGGTGTGGCGATGCGGGCGGCGCGCGCTCTCCGCCCGCGCTCCATGCCTCCTCCCAAAGAGAAGGCACCGCTAACCCCGCAGCTTTCACTTCCCGAAGAAAAGGCACCGGGGTCACCACCCTCTCGGCCTTCCCAACAAAGGGCGCGCGTCGCCCGGCTTTGCACCGGCCTCTCAAACTGCGACCAAGCCCGGTCGACACCCTCGCCAACAGAGGGCGCGCGCCGGACCGGGGGTCGGCGCTTCTGCCCTCTGAGCGAGGCGCTTTATCCCAACAAGGTCAGGGCTAAAGGCGAGCTATGCACGCCACTCCCAGGAGCGCCGGCCCATCGGGCCGGTCCGGCGCGCGCCCGGCATCTTCGATGCTATTCGGGCGCAAGAGGCGCAACGTCGGCCGACAGACGCAGAAGGCGGCCGGGCCTTGCAGTAACGCCCCTACAGAGCGGCAAGTCAGTCGAGAACGCGCTTCAGCCGGCTTTGCACCGACATCTCAAACTGCGCCCAAACACGGTCGCCCCCCCAACAGAGGGCGCGCGCCGGACCGGGGGCCGGCGCTGCTGACCTCTGAGCAAGGCACTTTATCCCAGCAAGGTCAGGGCTAGAGGCGATCTAAGCGCACCCTCCCAAGGAGCGCCGGCCCATAGGGCCGGTCCGGCGCGCGCCCGGCACCTTCGGTGCTGTTCGGGCGCAAGGGGGGCGCGAGGGGGATAGTGAGGACATTGCCCGACCTACGTCGCAGACAGCACAGCCCCCCTCACCCCTCGCCCAGCTTCGGCGCGGCGCGATCCAGCACCAGCTCGGCGTCCGAGAACCGGAAGGGCGCGCGCACGCCGGGCAGGCCCTCGGGGGCGATCTGCAACCCGCGCGCCACGACCTGCGGGTCGGCCATGACCTCGGCCATGTCGTTGATCGGCCCGGCGGGCACGCCCTCGGCCTCGCAGGCGGCCAGCAGCTCGGCCTTGGAGAAGCGCAGCGTCGCCGCGCTCAGCCGGCGGATCATCTCCTCGCGGTGGGCCACCCGGTCGGCATTGGTCAGGAACTCCGGCGCCTCGGCCATCTCCTCCAGCCCCAGAAGCCCGCACAACCGCCGATACTGCGCATCATTGCCGGTGGCGATGATGATGAAGCCGTCGGCCACGTCGAAGACCTGGTAGGGCGTCAGGTTCGGGTGGTAGTTCCCGGTCCGTCCCGGCGGCGTGCCCGTGGCGAGATAGTTCATCGCCTGGTTCGCCGTGGCCGCCACCGCGCAGTCGAGCAGCGCCATGTCGATGTGCTGACCGCGCCCGGTGCGATGGCGCTGCTCGAGCGCCGAGAGGATCCCCACCACCGAATAGAGCCCGGTGAAGAGATCGGTCACCGCCACGCCGGCGCGCTGCGGCTGGCCCTCGGGGTCGCCGGTGATCGACATGAGCCCCGACATCCCCTGGATGATGTAGTCATAGCCCGCGCGATGGGCGTAGGGCCCGTCCTGCCCGAAACCGGTGATCGAACAGTAGATCAGCCGCGGATTGACCTGTGAGAGCGTGGCATAATCCGCGCCATATTTGGCCAGCCCACCGACCTTGAAGTTCTCGATCAGGATGTCGGCCTCGGCGACCAGCGCGCGCAGCTCCGCCTGGCCCTCCTCGGTGCGCAGGTCGATCACCACCGAGCGCTTGCCGCGGTTGCAGGAGTGGAAATAGGCGGCCGAGCGGTCGCCCTCGCGCTCGATGAAGGGCGGGCCCCACTGGCGGGTGTCATCGCCTGCAGCGGCCTCGACCTTGATCACCTCGGCGCCGAGATCGGCCAGCGTCTGGCCGGCCCAGGGGCCGGCCAGGATCCGCGCGAGCTCGACGACCTTCAGCCCGGCCAGCGGGCCATCCGGAGCCGAGACGCTCATTCCGCCGCGGCGATCTTCTCGTCGAGGATCTCGGCGAAGTCGTCGTAGTTCATGTTGGAATGCAGCTCGCCGTCGATCATGAAGCTCGGGGTCGAGCGGATGCCGTCGGCCTCGGCGTTCTCCTGGTACCATTCCACCAGGCTGCGCAGCTGGTCGCCGTCGGTCAGGCAGGCTTCGAGCTGGCTGTCATCGAGCCCCGCCACCTTGCCGATCTTGCGCAGCCCGTCGGCGATGGCCGCATCCGAGCCCGCGCGGGCCCATTCGGACTGGGTCTCGTAGATCATGTCGGTGATGCCGAAGAAGCGGTCGGTGTTGCCGCCGCAGCGCGCCACCAGGGAGGCCCACATGCCGTATTTGTCGAAATAGACCTCGCGGTAGACGAATTTCACCTGGCCGGTCTCGACGTAGTTTTCCTTGATCCGGTCGAAGACGTTCTCGTGGAAGCTGGCGCAATGCGGGCAGGTATAAGAGGCGTATTCGATCACCTCGACCGGCGCGTCCTCGGCGCCCAGCACCATCTCCTGGACCGTGCCCGTGGGCGCGGCATCCTCGCTGTCGTCCTGCGCCTGGGCCGCACCCGGCAGGTCGAACTCGGGCGAGGCCGGCGTGCCGATCCGCTCGAGCGCCCAGAAGCCGCCGAGGCCCAGCACCGCCGCAAGCGCGGTCGCGGAAATCATCCGTTTCATTCACGTCACCTTTTCTGTCGCGGGCCTCAGCCCGGTTTTCGATTTCGGGATAGAACGTTGGTCGCCAGACGTTCAAGCGCAACCCTGAGCCCCTCGTCGCCCACGTCGCTGGCACGATCCTGCGCCTCGGCGACAACCTTGGGATCGGGCGGCGCGGGTTCGGCCTTGGGCGCGGGCGCGAAGCGCACCTGCCCCTCGGCAAAGCCCGTCGGCGCCGTCTGGGTGATCCGCACCTTCTGGATCGCGTTGAACCCGTAGACCTGGTTCACCCGGGTGCGGATCTGCTCTTTCTGCATCTCGAGCTGCGGCGCATTGGCGCCGGTGGTCAGAAGCACCAGCGTCGCGCCCAGCCCGCCGCGGCCGTAGCTCACCTCGACCGGGCGGGCGATGCGGGCGGTTTCCGGCCCGGCGATCTCCTCCCAGTGGGTCAGCACCCGCGACTGCGAGAAGCCGCGCGTCTCGGTGGCGCGGCGGATCGAGGTCTTGAGCAGGCTCGCGGTCTGCTGGAAGCCCCGCGTGGTGCTGCGCTGTCGCGTCATGGTTGGACTCCACTCCTGGCGGATATACTAGACACCCGCGCGGCCAGCGCCACCCCAGCCGCGCCGGCCACAAGATCAAAGGGACTTGATCCGTGCGTGAAACCGCCGATACCGCGCTGCTGCCGCAGGACCTTCTCGACTGGTACGACCGCCACGCCCGGGTGATGCCCTGGCGGGTGGGCCCCGCCGACCGGGCCCGGGGGCAGCGGCCCGATCCCTACCGGGTCTGGCTCTCCGAGGTCATGTTGCAACAGACCACCGTGGCCGCCGTCAAATCCTATTTCGAGGCCTTCACCGCGCGCTGGCCGCGGGTCACCGACCTCGCCGCCGCCGAGGACGCCGAGGTCATGGCCGCCTGGGCGGGGCTCGGCTACTATGCCCGGGCGCGCAACCTGTTGAAATGCGCCCGCGCCGTGGCCGAGGAGCATGACGGCGTCTTCCCCGACACCCGCGAGGGGCTTCTGGCCCTGCCCGGCATCGGCCCCTATACCGCCGCCGCCGTCTCCGCCATCGCCTTTGACCGGGCCGAGACCGTGGTCGACGGCAACGTCGAGCGGGTCATGGCGCGCCTTCACGACGAACATGTGCCGCTGCCCCAGGCCAAGCCGCTCCTGACCGCCCATGCCGAGGCGCTGACGCCCTCGGCCCGCCCCGGTGATTACGCCCAGGCGGTGATGGACCTCGGCGCCACCGTCTGCACCCCGCGCAATCCCCTTTGCGGGCTCTGCCCCTGGCGCGGCGCCTGCGCGGCCTGGGCGGCGGGCACCCAGACCGAACTGCCGAAGAAGGCGCCCAAGAAGCGCAAGCCGGTGCGCCACGGCATCGCCTATCTCGCGCGGCGCGTGGACGGCGCCTGGCTCCTGGAGACCCGGCCCGAGACCGGGCTTCTGGGCGGGATGCTCGGCTGGCCCGGCACCGACTGGGTGGACATCGAGACGCCCCTGCCCGGCGAGGCCGCCCCGATCCGCGCGGAATGGAAGACCCTGCCCGAGGAGGCGCGGCACACCTTCACCCATTTCCACCTGCGCCTGACCCTGAAGGTGGCGCTGGTGCCCATGGACCGCGCGCCGGAGCGCGGCGAGTTCGTGCCGCCGGAGGCGTTCCGCCCGGGAGACCTGCCGACGCTGATGCGGAAGGCGTTTGATTTGGGGCGGCCGCGGTAGGGGGCTGGCGAGGCGCATTGGCTGGATAGCGTGGCAGTCGGAATGACTGGAGCCGCGCGGGAAGTGGCTGGGGACGTGCAGGCGCGACTGCTCGCCGAGCCGGAAATCTCTCGGAACGGTCGACAAGGCGCTGCACCAAAGACGCCTCACCCCACACCCCTCTGACAATCGCCCCTACCGCTCCCACCAAGCCCACCCCCTTGCGCCCGAATAGCACCGAAGGTGCCGGGCGCGCGCCGGACCGGCCCCTTGGGCCGGCGCTCCTGTGGGCAGTGCGCCTAGCTCACAGTGAGCCCCGACCTTGCTGCCATAAAGCGCGCCGCTCGGAGCTCAGCAGCGCCGCCCCCCGGTCCGGCGCGCGCCCTCTGGGTGAGAGCGGGGGACAGGCTCGGTGTGGTCGGTGGTGTGACGGATTGGGAAGGTTCAGTGTTGTGACGGATTGGGAAGGTTGGAAGGGCTTGGCCAAGGCTCTGCGCTCGCCCGTCGGACAGGGCGCTTGACTGGCGCATCAGGGCGGACGTCAACGAGGGAGCCACGTCGTGGTCCGCCTCGGGCCCCAGCCGCAGTTCTTGAACCGAGCCACCGTGCCCCTCCCCCCACCCCCGCGCGCATCTGACCTCTTGCGATACCCCGCGGCCGGGGTATCGTTCCGGTTGAGGTTCCGCAGAGCGACACAAGGCCCACCCCGACATGTCAGACGCCCATCCGACCGGCCCCGAACCGGGCTTCCTGCCGCCCGAGAAACTGAGCCGCATCAGCGCGGCGCTGCCTTTCTGGATGTCGCTGACGCTGCTGCCCGTACTCTGGCTGGGGGCGTTCCTCGGCGGCTGGTGGCTGGTGCTGACGCCGCTCGTCACCTGGTATCTCTTCTCGGCGCTCGACGCCGCACTGGGCCTCAACCTCGAGAACGCGGACCCGCAGACCGGCGAGGACCAGCTCTTCTGGTATCGCCTGATCACCCTGATCTGGTGCCCCCTGCAGGTCGTCACGCTTTTTGCGCTGATCGGCTATGCGACCTCGGCCGAGCATCTCTCGACGCTGGAGCGGATCGCGCTGTTCTTCGGGGTCGGCGTGGTCACCGGGGCGGTGGGGATCAACTACGCCCATGAGCTCATGCACCAGAAGAACGCGGGCGAGCGGCGGCTGGCCGACCTGCTGCTTGCGACCGTGCTCTATTCGCATTTCCGCTCCGAGCATCTGCTTGTCCATCACCGCTACGTCGGCACCCCGCGCGACACGGTGACGGCGCGCTACAACGAGGGCTTCCACCGTTTCTACCCGCGCGTCCTCCGGCAGTCGCTGCGCTCGGCCTTCGAAGCCGAACGCGCGCTGCTCGCGCGGAAGGGCCTGCCCTGGACGCATCACCGCAATCCGTTCTGGCTCTACTGGGGGTTGCAGATCGCCTGCCTCGCCGGGGCTTTCGCGCTGGGCGGCTGGGCCGGTGTCGGACTCTTCCTGGTGCAGGCCGGGGTGGCGGTCTGGCAGCTCGAACTGGTCAACTACGTGGAGCACTACGGGCTCACCCGCGCGCATCTGGGCGGGGGCAAATACGAACACGTCAAGCCGCGCCATTCCTGGAACGCGGCGCATAAGGCTTCGAACTGGCTGCTGATCAACCTGCAGCGCCACTCGGACCACCACTACAAGCCCGACCGGCGCTTCCCGCTTCTGCAGACCTATGACGCCGAGGAGGCCCCGCAGCTGCCGCATGGCTACCCGGTGATGACCGTGGCGGCGATGATCCCGCCGGTCTGGCGGCGGGTGATGAACCCCCGGGTCCGCGCCTGGCGGCGGCATTTCTATCCCGAGATCACCGATTGGACGGAGTACAACCGCCACGAGACGCCGATGCCGCGGTGAGTGCGGCGGATCCTGAGGCGTGCGGGGCGTGAGACGCCCGCGCTGGCTCGCGGCGCGCGCCTGAACGCCGCGCAAAGCTGAACGGACGTTGCCGCCCAAGCCCGAGAGGCACAGCGGACGCCGCAGCCGCAGAGACTGCGCCGACCCGCCTCAGCGGCTTAGGCGCCACCCCACCCCGTCACACCATCTCCGCCACATAGGCGCGCAGCGCCGCCTCGGTGCCCTCGGACCAGACGCAGCGGGCCCAGCGGGCGAAAGCCTCGGTGAAGGCCGAGGCCTCGGCCAGATCGCCGTAGATGACCCGCAGCCCGCTCCAGGCCGCGGGGTCCGCGCCCGTGCGGGCGGCGGCCTCGGCCAGCATCTCCCAATGCGGATCGTTGGGGGCGATCTCGCTGCCGTCCTCGCGGCGCCCGGTGCACATCCGCGCCCAGAGCGCCTCGGCCAGGGCCAGCCCCTCGATGCCCTGCCCCGCCGCGATGCGCTCGCGGATCATCGGCAGAAGAAAGCCCGCGTGCCGCGAGGAGCCGTCGAAGGCCACGCGCCGCACGGTGTCGACGATGGCGTCATTGGCGAAGCGCCCGGCGATCAGCCGGGCGTAGCCCTCGGGCGTCATGCCAGGCACCTCGGAGACCTGCGGCGCGATCTCCCGCGTCTCGACCGTGGTGAAGAACGCGGCGATGGCGGGATGCGCCATGCAGCCGGCGATGGTCTCGACCGAGAGAAGCTCCCCGGCGTTGGCCAGCAGCTGGTGCCCGGCGTTCAGCATCCGCAGCTTCATCGTCTCGTAGTCGTGCACCCGGTCCGAGAAGGTCGCGCCCACCCGGTCCCAATCGGGGCGGCCGGCGCAGAAGTCGTCCTCGATCACCCATTGACGGAAGTTCTCATGGGTCACCGGCGCGGCATCCGCGATGCCCAGCTCGCGGGCCAGGGCGATCTCCTTCGGGCCCGTGGCGGGCACGATGCAATCGACCATGGAGTTGGGAAAGCTGCATTCCGCCGCGATCCAGTCGGCCAGCGTGGGATCGGAGAGCCGCGCGAGCCCCTCGACGGTCTGGCGCAGCACCGCGCCATTGCCCTGGACGTTGTCGCAGGAGAGCCCGGTGAAGGGCCCGTGCCCCGCCGCGCGCCGCGCCTTGAGCGCCGCGACCATGGCCCCGAAGGCGGTGCGCGGGGCCTCGGGGTGGGCGGCGTCGTGACGGATGTCGGGATGCGCGGCGTCGAAGCCGCCCGCGGCGTCGCGGTAATAGCCGCCCTCGGTTACGGTCAGCGACACGATGCGGATCGCCGGGTCGGCCATGCGGGCGATCAGCGTGGCATGGCCCTCTTCGACCGGCAGGAAGTCGATCATCGGACCGGTGACCTCGGCGGCCCGGCCCGAGGGATCAAGCTCGATCAGCGTGTTGAGGCAGTCCTGCGCCAGGAGCTTCTCGCGGGTGGCGGCATCGGCGGGGCGCACGCCCGCGCCGAGGATCGCCCAGTCCCGGGCTTGCCCCGCGTCCATCAGCCGGTGCAGATACCAGGCCTGATGGGCGCGGTGAAAATTGCCGAGCCCGATGTGCAGGATGCCGGGGCTGAGCGCCGCGCGGTCGTAGCGCGGCACCCGCACGCCCCGGGGCAGGCGGTCCAGCGTGGCGTTCGACAGCGGGGTCAGCTCATCCATTGGCCACCATCCACGTTGTAGCATTGCGCGACGATGTAGTCGGCCTCGGGCGAGGCCAGGAAAACCGCCATGCCGGTCAGATCCTCGGCCCGGCCCATGCGGCCATAAGGCACGGCGGCGCCGACCTCGGCCTTCTTCTGGCCGGGCTTCTTGCCCTCGTATTTGGCGAAGAAGGCGTCGACGCCGTCCCAGTGCTCGCCGTCGACCACGCCGGGGGCGATGGCGTTCACGTTGATGCCGTGTTCGATCAGGTTCAGCCCCGCCGACTGGGTGAGCGAGATCACCGCCGCCTTGGAGGCGCAGTAGACCGCCACCAGGGGCTCGCCCCGGCGCCCGGCCTGGCTCGCCATATTGATGATCCGCCCGCCCTTGCCGCGGTCGATCATGTGCCGCGCCACCGCCTGCATGGTGAAGAGGCAGCCCGCGACATTGACCCCGAAGACGCGGTCGTAATCGGCCCGGGTGATCTCGGCGATCGGGGAAGCCGTGAAGAGCGCGGCGTTGTTCACCAGGATGTCGATGCCGCCCAGGACCTCGGCGCTGCGGGCCACGCCGGCCTCGATGCTCTCCTGGCGGGTGACGTCCATCTCGACGGCAAAGGCCGCCTCGCCCAGCTCGCGCGCGCAGGCCTCGGCGCGCGCCATGTCGATGTCGGCGATCACCACCCTGGCGCCTTCGCGCAGGTAGGCCTCGGCGAAGGCGCGGCCGATGCCGCGCGCCGCCCCGGTGATCAGCGCCGTCTTGCCTGCCAGCCGTGTCATGCGATGCGCAGCCCTTCCGCGTCGAAACGATGGATCTGGTCCTCGCGCGGGCTGAGCGAGATCTTGTCGCCGTGGCGGAAGCTGACCTCGCCCGGGGCGCGGACGGTGAGCGTCTCGGCCAGACCGGTGTCGTGGATGTGGAAGAAGGTGTCCGAGCCCAGGTGCTCGGCCACGCCGACGCGCCCGGTCCAGGGCCCGCCCTCCGAGGTGACCTCGATGTGCTCGGGCCGGATGCCGATGGTATTTGCCTGACGCGAGCTGGCCTCGGAGCCTTCGATGAAATTCATCTTCGGGCTGCCGATGAAGCCCGCCACGAAGAGGTTGCGCGGCGCGCGATAGAGCTCGAGCGGCGAGCCCACCTGTTCGATCACCCCGGCGCGCAGCACAACGATCTTGTCGGCCATGGTCATCGCCTCGACCTGGTCGTGGGTGACATAGATCATCGTGGTGTCGAGCCGCTTGTGCAGCTCGGAGATCTCGAGCCGCATGCCCACCCGAAGCGCCGCGTCGAGGTTCGACAGCGGCTCGTCGAAAAGGAAGGCCGCCGGCTCGCGCACGATGGCCCGGCCGATGGCGACCCGCTGGCGCTGGCCGCCCGAAAGCTGCCCGGGCCGCCGGTCGAGGTAGTCGGTCAGGTTCAGCGCCGAGGCGGCCGCCTCGATACGGCGGGTCTGCTCGTCCTCGGGCACGCCCGCCATCTTCATCGGGAAGGCGATGTTCTTGCGCACCGACATATGCGGGTAAAGCGCGTAGCTCTGGAACACCATGGCCAGGCCGCGCTTGGCCGGGGGGATGTCGGTGGCCGCGGCGCCGTCGATCTCGATGCTGCCCGAGCTGACGTCCTCGAGCCCGGCGATCAGCCGCAGGAGCGTGGACTTGCCGCAGCCCGAGGGGCCGACGAAGACCGCGAATTCCCCGTCTTCGATGGATAGGTCGAGCGGCGGGATGACCTGAACGTCGCCGAAGCTCTTGGTGACCTGCTTGAGGGTGATCTGTCCCATCGGTGTCTCCTTACTTCACGGCGCCGAAGGTGAGGCCGCGGACAAGTTGTTTCTGGCTGAACCAGCCCAGGATGAGGATCGGCGCGATGGCCATGGTCGAGGCCGCCGAGAGCTTGGCGTAGAACAGGCCCTCGGGGCTGGAGTAGCTGGCGATGAAGGCGGTGAGCGGCGCCGCCTTGGCGGCGGTCAGGTTCAGCGTCCAGAAAGCCTCGTTCCAGGCCAGGATGATGTTCAGCAGCACCGTCGAGGCGATGCCCGGGATCGCCATGGGCGTCAGCACGAAGAGGATCTCCTCGCGCAGGCCCGCCCCGTCCATCCGCGCGGCCTCGAGGATCTCGCCCGGGATCTCGCGGAAGTAGGTGTAGAGCATCCAGACGATGATCGGCAGGTTGATCAGCATCAGCACGATGGTCAGGCCGATCCGGGTGTCGAGCAGCCCGAGCTGGATGAACAGCAGGTAGATCGGGTACAGCACGCCGACCGCGGGCAGCATCTTGGTCGAGAGCATCCACAGCAGGATGTCCTTGGTGCGCCGCGAGGGCACGAAGGCCATGGACCAGGCGGCGGGCACGGCGATCAGGATGCCCAGGAGCGTCGAGCCCCCGGCGATGATGATCGAGTTCCACAGGAAGCGCATGTAGTCCGAGCGCTCCTGCACCACGCTGTAGTTCTCGAGCGTCCAGTCGAAGAACAGGAAGACCGGCGGGTCGGCGATTGCGGTCGCCTCGGTCTTGAAGCTGGTCAGGATGGTCCAGAGGATCGGGAAGAAGATCAGCAGGCCGACCGTCCATGCGGCGAGGCTGTTGATCGTCTTGCGGCGGGTGGTGACGGCGCGGGCCATGGTGAGGTCTCCTTCAGGCGTCGAGGTTCTTGCCGACGATGCGCATCAGGAAGAGCGCGACGATATTGGCGAGGATGACGGCGTAGATGCCGCCCGCGGAGCCCAGGCCGACGTTCTGGCTTTCGAGAACGCGCTGGTAGATCAGGTAGGTGAGCGTCCGGGTCCCGAAGGAGCCCTGGGTGGTCACGAAGATCTCGGCGAAGATCGACAGAAGGAAGATCGTCTGGATCAGCACCACCACGGTGATCGCCCGGCTGAGATGCGGCAGGATGATGTAGAAGAACCGCGACAGGGCCGGGGCGCCGTCCATCTCGGCGGCCTCGAGCTGCTCGCTGTCGAGCGACTGGATCGCGGTCAGCAGGATCAGCGTCGCGAAGGGCAGCCACTGCCAGCCGACGATCAGCACGATCGAGAACAAGGGCGCCTCGGAGAGCCATGACACCGGCTCGGCCCCGAAGAATTTCCAAAGATGCGCGAAAAGGCCGTTCACCGGGTCCATGAACATGTTCTTCCAGACCAGCGCCGAGACGGTGGGCATGACGAAGAAGGGCGCGATGACCAGGATGCGCACCACCCCCTGCCCCCAGATCGGCTGGTCGAGCAAGAGCGCGATCAGCACCCCGAAGACCACCGTCACCAGGAGCACGCCGCCGACGATGATCAGCGTCGCCTGGACCGCGGGCCAGAAGCTCGAGGAGGTGACGAAGCGGGCGTAGTTCTCGAAGCCGACCCAGCCCAGGTCGCCGCCGCGCAGCGGCAGGTAGCGCTTGAACGAGAAGTAGAGCGTCATCGTCAGCGGGACGAGCATCCAGCCCAGGAGCAGGATGACGGCGGGCGCCATCATCAGGCGGGCGGCGGAGCGGGCGTGTTGCGTGGCCATGATCTCATCCTTCCAGGACAGGCGCCGGGCGGGCGGCCATGTGATCGGAGCGCGGGGGCGCGCGATGCGGGCGGGCGTCGGGGGCTCGGGCCACGCAGCGGGCGCCGGCAGCGGGCGGACGCCGGGACAGGCGCGGCGCGCGCGGGGCAGCGGTCCCCGGGGGGCGGGCGGGCCGCCCCCCGGGTCGGGAGGAAGGCGTCAGTAGCCTGCCGCCTCCATTTCGTCGGTCACCAGGGCCTGTGCCTTGGAGAGCGCCTCTTCGGGGCTCTGCTGGCCCGCGACCATGGCCGAGAACTCCTGGCCGGCGGCGGTGCCGATGCCGGCCCACTCGGGGATCGCGACATACTGGATGCCGACATAGGGCACGTCACCCACGGTCGGATCGCTGGGATCGGCCGCGTTGATCGACTGCAGCGTCATGTCCGCGAAGGCGACCTTCTGGTACTCGGGGTTCTCGTAGAGCGAGGTCCGGCTACCCGGGGGCACGTTGGCCCAGCCCTCGTTCTCGGCGACGAGCGCGAGATACTCTTTCGAGGTGGCCCATTCGATGAAGGTCTTGGCCGCATCGGTCGCATCCGAACCCGCGGGCACGGCGAGCGCCCAGGCCCAGAGCCAGTTGGCGCGCTTCTCGACGCCGTCCTTGTTCGGCGCCAGCGCGAACCCGACGCTGTCGGCGACGGTGGAGTCGTTGGGGTTGGTCACGAAGGAGGCCGCCACGGTGGCGTCGATCCACATGCCGCATTTGCCCTGCTGGAACAGCGCCAGGTTCTCGTTGAAGCCGTTGGTCGAGGCGCCCGGCGGGCCGTAGTTCTCGAGCAGGTCGTTGTAGAAGCTCACCGCCTCGGCCCACTCGGGGCTGTCGAGCTGGGCTTCCCAGTTCTCGTTGAACCAGCGCGCGCCGAAGGAGTTGGCCACGGTGGTAATGAAGGCCATGTTCTCGCCCCAGCCGGCCTTGCCGCGCAGGCAGATGCCGTAGACCTCGTTCTCCTTGTCGGTCATCGCCTCGGCGGCGGCGCGGATCTCTTCCCAGGTGGGGGCCTCGGGCATCTCCATGCCGGCGGCTTCCATCAGGTCGGTGCGATACATGACCATGGAGCTTTCGCCGTAGAAGGGCGCAGCATAGAGCTGGCCGTCGTGGCTCAGACCGGCGCGCATGGCCGGCAGGATGTCCTCGGCGTCGTAGTCGTCGCCCATGTCGTCGAGCGGCACGAGCCAGCCGTTCTTGGCCCAGATCGGGGTCTCGTACATGCCGATGGTCAGCACGTCGAACTGCCCGCCGTTGGCGGCGATGTCCTGGGTGACGCGCTGGCGCAGGATGTTTTCCTCGAGCGTGACCCACTCCAGTTCGATGTCGGGGTGCTTCGAGGTGAAGTCGTCGGTCAGACCCTGCATCCGGATCATGTCACCGTTGTTCACGGTGGCGATGGTGACGGTGGTCTGGGCGGCAGCCACGCCTGCGGTGAGGGCAAGCGCGCTGGCCGCACAAAGTGCGGTTTTGAAAGACATCAGTTCCTCCCTTTCGAGCCGAAGTGCTCAAGAGAAACCTTGCGGGATTCCTTACCGCGCGTCAACAAAAATTTTACGCGCGCAAATTTACGAGGTTTTTAAGCGGAAGCGCGCAGGATCAGCCGCGCCGGGACCAGGGTTTCCTGGCGCTCGGGCAGCCGCCCGCCGGCCTCGATCAGCGCAAAGAGCGATTCGACGGTGTTCTTGGAGACCGATTCGTAGTCATGCGCCGCGGTGGTCAGCGGCGGGCAGGTGAAGCGCGAGAAGGGGTGATCGTCCTGCGAGGCGACGCGGATGTCGCAATCCTCGCCGATGCCGACCTTCACGCCCTTTTCCCAGCAGGCCGACAAAAAGCCGATCGCCAGACGGTCGTTGCTGCACAGCACCGTGTCGGTGGGCAGGGCCTTGCGCTCCAGCACCTCGAGCCCGCCGCGGCGGCCGATCTCCTCGAAGGCCCAGCCCTCGCCCGCGACCGAGATCACATGCGGCTCGAGGCCCAGCTTCTCCATCCGCGCGAGATAGGCCAGGCGGCGCTTGTTGGCGTTGGGGTTCGCCGGGTGGCGCATCTCGAAGAAGGCGGGCGGCTCGCCGCTGCGGGTCAGGTAGTCGACGGTCTGGTCGACGAAACTGTTGTTGTCCGAGCCGATGAAGGCCGCGCCCATGCCGTCGATATTGCTGTCGAAGAGCACCGTCGGCACGTCCTTGCAGAACTTCTCGATGGCGCCCCGGTCCGAGGCCCGGCCGAGCGGCGCCAGCAGGACGCCTGCAGGTTTCAGCGCGCGCAGGTCGTTCAGGATGTCGACCTCGAGCTCGGTCTTGCCGTGCGCCGAATAGAGCGTCGGGCGCAGCCCGGCGGCGATGCAGCGTTCCTCGAGGTTGCGGGCGATCTCGGCGAAGAAAGGGTCCGCCAGGTAAGGCACCACGATGCCGATGTTCTTGGTCAGCCGCCGGTTCTGGTTCACCGCGTAGATGTTCGGCTGGTAGTCGAATCGCTCCAGCGCCTTCTCGATCTTCTCGCGGGTCGAGGCGCGCACGCTGGTCGGATCGTGGAAATACTTGGAGATCGTCGGCCGCGAGATCCCGCTGACGGCGGCGAACTCCTCCATGTTCTTGATCTTGGCCACGAGCGTCCCCAAAATTTACGCGTGCAAAGATTTTGACCCAGCTGGCAAGTTTGGTCAATCTTCCGGCGGCCCGATGCGCGCGGTCTCGCGGACGGCCCCAAGCGGGACGGCGGCCCCGGACAGGCCCGGCGCGCACCCCGCGGGGCCGGGTTTACCCCAGCCCCGGGCGAAGCGGAACCGCCAAGCGGGGCCCGCGCTTAACGGCGCCCACGACGCGAACGCCCGGCCACAAAAAAACCGCCCGAGACCTTGGGCCCCGGGCGGTTCGATCTTCCTGTCCCTCGGAAGGTCGGTTCAGTGCAGCTTCTTGCCCACCGTGTCGATCGCCTCGTCGATCAGCTTGGCCTTCTCGGCCGAGCCCATCTTCTGCGCCACGACGTCCCGCGCGGCGGCGGTCGCGATGGCGATGGCGCGGTCACGGACCTCTTTCACCGCCTGCTGTTCCGCCGAGGAGATCTGGTCCTCGGCCGCGGCGATGCGGCGCTCGATGGAGCGCTGAAGGTCGGCCTTGGCCTGTTCGGCGTTGGCCTTGGCGTCGTCGCGCGCCTTGGCGACGATGCGGTCGGCCTGGTCCTGCACTTCGCGGCTCTTGCGCTCGTAGCTGGCCAGAAGGCTCTGGGCCTCCTCGCGCAGCGCGCGCGCCTCGTCGAGCTCGGAGCGGATGCCCTGGGCGCGGTCGTCGAGCAGCTTCGACACGAGGCCCGGCACCTTGAAGTAGAACAGCACGCCGATGAAGACGAGGAAGGCGATGAGCACCACGAAGTCGGTGTTCTTCAGCGAGAAGAACACGTCGCCCGCGGCCAACGAAGGCGTGGCGGCCAGGGTGAGCGGAGCGGAAATCGCAATCAGCTTTTTCATCTCGGTCACCCTTTCAGCCGCTGGTCGACGGCGCTGTCGATCTCGCCCTGATCCGCCGAGGCGCCCAGTGCCGCGACAAGCGCAGCGGTGGTGTCCTTGGCGACCGCCTCGACATTGGCGAGGGCGGAATCGCGGATCGCGGCGATTTCCTTCTCCGATTCCGCCGTCTTCGCGGCGATCTCGGCATCGGCCTTGGCCTGCGCATCGGCGACCTGGGCCTTGATCTCGTCGCGGGTCTCGTCGGCGATCTTCTGGGCCTCGGAGCGCGCGTCGGCGAGGGCCTTCTCGTAGGCGTCCTCGGCCTCGGCCGCCTGTTTCTTCAGGTCTTCGGCCTTGGTGAGGTCATTGGTGATCGTGCCCTGACGCTCGGCCAGCACGGCCGCGATCCGCGGCAGCGCGACGCGCGACAGGATGAAGTAGATGACCACGAGCGTGAGGACCAGCCAGAAGACCTGGTTCCACACCCAGTCGCCGCAGAGCTGCGGCATGCCGATGGCAGAGCCGTCGGGGCCCACGCAGGCACCGGCGATCTCCTCGGCAATCGGTTCGGTCGCCATGGCGTCCTCCGGTTGATGTCTGGATCACTGCGGGCGGTGCCGGAGACCGGCGCCGCCCACGCGCAAGGATCTATCTTAGCGGATTACACCGCGAACATCAGCAGGAGCGAAACGAGGAACGCGAAGATGCCCAGAGCTTCGGCGAATGCGATGCCGATGAAGAGGGTCGCGGTCTGCGATGCGGCCGCCGAGGGGTTGCGCAGGGCGCCGGCCAGGTAGTTGCCGGCCACGTTGCCCACCCCGATGGCGGCTGCGCCGGAACCGATTGCTGCGAGGCCTGCGCCGATGTGTGCGAGATCGCCTTCCATGGTGTTACTCCTTACGAATTGGAAGTTGCGTTCGTTGGTGACATTCGGCGCTGTCGCGCCGCGCGGGAGAGCGGGCCGCCGCAAGGGCCGCCCGCGCGCCCCGGATCAGTGATGCGGATGCAGCGCGTCCTTGAGGTACACGCAGGTCAGGATGGTGAAGACATAGGCCTGGATGAAGGACACCAGGATCTCCAGCCCGTACATGGCGGTGATCGCCAGGACCGCGATGGGCGAGACCGCCGCGATGGCCGCGAAGCCCGCGAAGACCTTGATCACCGCGTGGCCGGCCATGAGGTTGCCCGCCAGACGAATGGAGTGGCTGACCGGGCGCACGAAGTAGGAGATCAGTTCGATCACCGCGAGGATCGGCCGCAGCGCCAGCGGCGCCGAGCTGACCCAGAAGAGGCCCAGGAAGCTCATGCCGTTCTTCACGAAGCCCAGCACCGTGACCGAGATGAAGACCGCCAGCGCCAGCACCACTGTGACCGCGAAATGCGAAGTGGTGGTGAAGGCCATCGGGATCAGCCCGAGGAAGTTCGCCAGGACGATGAACATGAAGAGCGTCATGATGTAGGGGAAATACTTCACGCCCTCCTTGCCGGTGACGTCCTCGACCATCTTGTAGACGAAGCCGTAGGCCAGTTCCGCGATCGACTGGGCGCGCGAGGGGATGATCGCGCGGGCGCTGGTGCCGAGCACCAGGAGGCCGATGACGCAGAGCACGGTGATCGCCAGCCAGAGCGTCACATTGGTGATCGTGAACATGCCCACCGGACCGTCGCCGAAGAGCGGCGAGACGATGAATTGGTCCATCGGGTGGAAGACCAGGCTGCTGCCTTCGCCTTCAGCAGCTGCGGTTTCAGTCGCCATGCGTGTTCCCCTCGTCCTCTTCGGCCGTCTCGGCCAGGCGTTTCTCTTGGATTTCCTTGGCCGAACGCATCATCACGTTCACCCCGGCCGCGAAACCCAGCATCGTGAACAGCACCAGAAGCCAGGGGGTCGTGCCCAGGAGGCTGTCGAGCCCAAATCCGATGCCAAAGCCGATCCCCAATCCGGCGACCAGCTCGGTAACCATGCGCCAGGCGTGTTGGGCCTGGCTGTAGTGCTCCTCCTGGTGGCGTTTGGGCGGCGCCTTCGCCGCCTTCATTGCCGCGATCTTCTCGTCGAGCGACGCCATGCGCCGTTTTCGGTCGTGGTCTTCCACGTCGGATCGGCCCCATTCGGAGTTTGGCTGGTTGCTATGCGCCCCCCGGCTTCGAGTCAAGCGGCAGGCCGCCGCAGGGCGTGGGGCGGTAAGTCGTTGGAATTGCTTGCCTTTGTCAGGCGCCAAACCGAGCCACCACCACTCGCCCGGCCCGCACGGGCCCCAAACCCCGCCCGCGCGCATATTCAACCGCCAAGTTGACAATGGCCTCGCGCCCGCTTGACGGCACCGCCAACTCGGGCGCAACTGCCGGCCCATGTCGCATGACCTCGACCTCATCTTCGCCGCGCTCGCCGATCCCACCCGGCGGCAGATCCTCGCCATGCTGCTCGAGGACGACATGGCCGTGAGCGACGTGGCCGAGCCCTTCGAGATGTCGCTGGCGGCGATCTCCAAGCATCTCGCGATCCTCGCCGGCGCGGGGCTGATCAGCCAGGACAAGCGCGGGCGGCTGAAGTGGTGCCAGCTCGAGCCGGACGCTTTGCGCGAGGCGGCGGTCTGGATGCAGGGCTTCGGGCAGGTGGAGCCGATCAACCTCGACGCCTTCGAGCGGTTCCTGGAGGCCGAGCTGTCGGCTGAGAAGCGCACCGAGGCGGTACCCGGCGAGGCCCCGGACGACTGGCTGGAGCCGGTGACGCCCGAGGAGGGCGGCGCGACCGGGGAAGAGCGCGGCGAGCGCGGGGGCTAGGCCCGGCAGAACGGCGCGGCAGCTACGACGGTTTAGCGAGTGCGGGCACGCCCCGCCCCTTTGGCGACGGAGGGCTCTCGCCCGCGCAGCAGCGGCGAGGCGCTCTCACCGGCCCGGCGGCAACGGAACTCTCGCCCGTCCCGCGGCAACCGCGTGCTGCCGCCCCTTCACATCACGCGAACCCGCCGCCTCAGGACAGCCCCTGCTCCGTGACATAGGCCTTCAGATGCTTCAGGAAGGCCTGCACCTTCGCGGTCCGGTGCAGGTCCACATGGGTCACCAGCCAGGTGTTCGAGACCCAATCCTCGAGCGGCGGCATGACCTCGACCAGCCGGTCGTCGCCCTCGGCGGCGCGGACCGAGACGAAGCCGATGCCCACCCCGTCCGAGACCGCCCGCTCCGTCACCCGGCTGTCGGCGGCGCGGAAGACGATGCGCTCGCGGGGGATGTTCTCCTTCATCCAGCGGAAGAAGGGCGCGCGGTTCTCGATGTTCTCGGGGCCGACGAAGCGGTGCTTCAGCATGTCCTCGGAGGTCGCCGGGCGGCCCTCCTTCTCGATGTAGTCGACCGAGGCGTAAAGCGCGACATACTGCTTCATGAAGGCCTGCACGACGTTGTCGGGCTCTTCGGGCTTGGGCCCGGCGCGAAGCGCGATATGCGCCTCGCCGTATTCCAGCCGGAAGACCCGGTCGTCGGTCAGGTAGCGGACGATGACCTCGGGATGGGCCGCCTGGAAGGAGGCGATGGCCGGCACCAGGAGCGGTGCGAAGTTGATCAGCGAGGTCACCATGAGCTCGCCCGAGACCTCGGAGCCCCGGCCCTTGATGCGGCTGGCGAGTTGGTGGAACTGCTCGTCGGTGGTCTGGGCGACGCGCAAGAGGTCCTGGCCCGCCTCGGTCGGCGTGTAGCCCCGCGCGTGGCGCTGGAAGAGCTTGACCCCGAGCCGCCCCTCGAGCGCGTCGATATGGCGGATCACCGTGGCGTGGTGCACGCCCAGCGCATCCGCCGCCCCCGAGACCGTGCCCATGCGCGCCACCTGGAAAGCGGTGCGAACCTCGTCCCAGTTTTCCATCTCAGGCCCTTTTCTTTGTGCATCCACCCACAGTTCTTGTTCATTTGGGCTTCTTGAGTGCGGAAATGCAAGTGACAGATACGAGGGGTCACGCAACATTTCCTCATGAGAGGCCCGAGATGACCCAGACCGTTCTTCACATCGACACCTCCGCCCGCCGCGAGGGCTCGGTTTCCCGCGACCTGACCGCCCGCGTCGTCGACCAGCTTGGCGCCGACAAGGTGATCGAGCGCGACCTCGCCACCCCGCTGCCGGCGGTCGACGCCGAGTGGATCGGCGCCAATTTCACCCCCGAGGCCGACCGCAGCGAGGACCAGCGCGCCGCGCTGGCGCTCTCCGACAGCCTGATCGAGGAGCTGCGCGCCGCCGACACGCTGGTGATCGGCGTGCCGATCTACAACTTCGGCACCCCGGTCAGCTTCAAGACCTGGATCGACCTTGTGGCCCGCGCGGGCGTCACCTTCCGCTACACCGAAGAGGGCCCCGAGGGCCTGCTGAAGGGCAAGCGCGCCATCGTGGTGGTGGCCTCCGGCGGCACCCGCGCCGGCTCCGACATCGACTTCGCCTCGACCTACGTGCGCCACGTGCTGGGCTTCATCGGCATCACCGATGTGGAGCTGGTGAGCGCCGACCTGCTGATGGTCGACCCCGAGGCGGCGATGAAATCCGCCGAGGACCAGCTGGCGAAGCTGGCGGCTTGAGGCTGGGCGCGGCGCGCGCCTGAGGAGGTTTGGGCGTGTGGCTGGGGGCTGGCTTTTGGAGTTGGGCCCGGAGCGGGGTGGCTTTCTGGCGATCCGGCCCCTGGTGCCTCACACTGCAAAAATGTTCGTAATGAAGGGGGGCACGGCTGCGGTCGTGCCCCTTTTTGCGTCTAAACAGACGGGCGGCTGGGTCTCGCTGGGTGAAGCTGCTCGCGCCTCCTCAGAGAGGCTTCACATCTCAACTCCGCTACTCCAACCCTCTTCTCACCTATCTTCTTCTCGCCTCTTGCCGTCTCCTCTCGTCACCCTTGCCCCCTCCCCTTTCGTGTCGTCTCCTTTGCTCTCCACTCCTGCCTTCATTTCCCCGCCTTCCCCTAACTTTCTCGTCCCTCCCCTACCTTTCCCTTCTGACCTCCGCTCAACGCAGCGCCGCCCTCCGCGTGACGCGACACAAGGCAAGAGCCCCACCACCCTCTCAACCAGCTCAACAAAGGGCGCGCGCCGGACCGGGGGCCGGCGCTGCTGCCCTCTGAGCATGGCGCTTTATGGCAGCAAGGTCAGGGCTAGGGGATAGCTATGCGCGCCATCCCAAGGAGCGCCGGCCCATCGGGCCGGTCCGGCGCGCGCCCGGCATCTTCGATGCTATTCGGGCGCAAGACGCGCGGGCCTGGCGACCTTTGGTCTGAGGAATACCGCAGTTTGCCGCCCGGGGTGCAAAGGCTCAGAACGCACCAGCCCTTTTGATTGGCGACCCCGCATCTCAATCCCCGCCCTCCGCCGCCATCACCCCTCGCAACAGAGGGCGCGCGCCGGGCCGGGGGTCGGCGCTGCTGACCTCTGGGCGAGGCACTTTATGGCAGCAAGGTCAGAGCTAGGGGCATGCTATGCACGCCATCCAAAGGAGCGCCGGCCCAAGGGGCCGGTCCGGCGCGCGCCCGGCACCTTCGGTGCTGTTCGGGCGCAAGAAGGAGAGCGAGCACATGGTGGTGGGAGGTGCGCGGTTGATGGCGGGGGCAGCAAGGTATCCGCCCCGATTGCAGCCGTGGCGCACCGGCCCCGCGAGGCTACCGCTCCTGCAGCTCAGCCCAACAGAGGGCGCAAGAAGTAGGGGGCACATGGCCGTTGGTGGTGCGCAGTTGATGGTGGTTGGTGCGCGGTGACCGCTCCGGGTGTAGCCGTAGCGCGCCGGCCCCGCGAGACGACCGCTCCTGCCGCTCAGTCCGCCTACAGCTCAACCCACCCGCCGCACGGCCACCCACCGCCCCACAACACCCTCACCCACTCACCCTCCATCCCCCCACCGCACCCTTGACTCCCCCGCTCCGCGCGCGTATCGCGCCTCGATAACTCCGGAAGTGGCAGAACTTCCGGTCCTATGGGCTTGGCCCGGGATCGCCCTCCGTCAGCGCGTTGCGCCCACGGGGGCGCTACTGGTTTGAGCCTGCGCCATTTGCGTGGCGCGCCCGCAGCCCCCACCTCGGGGGCAGTGGACAACGGAAGATGAAGGGGGCGGAAGCGCCATGTTCGAGAACCTGTCAGATCGCCTGGGCGGCGTCTTCGACCGGCTGACCAAGCAGGGCGCCCTCAGCGAGGAGGACGTCAGGACCGCGCTGCGCGAGGTCCGCGTGGCCCTGCTCGAGGCCGACGTCTCGCTGCCGGTGGCGCGCGCCTTCATCAAGTCGGTCGAGAAGAAGGCCACCGGCGCCGCGGTCACCAAGTCGGTGACGCCGGGCCAGCAGGTGGTGAAGATCGTCCACGACGAGCTGATCGCCGTGCTCGCCGGCGAAGAGGGCGCCGACCCCGGCGACCTGCGCATCTCCAACCCGCCCGCGCCGATCCTGATGGTCGGCCTGCAGGGCGGCGGCAAGACCACCACCACCGCCAAGCTCGCCAAGCGCCTGACCGAGCGCGACCGCAAGAAGGTGCTCATGGCCTCGCTCGACGTGCAGCGTCCGGCGGCGATGGAGCAGCTCGAGATCCTCGGCAAGCAGATCGGCGTCGACACCCTGCCGATCGTCAAGGGCGAGGACCCGGTGGCCATCGCCAAGCGCGCCAAGACCCAGGCGAGCCTCGGCGGCTACGACGTCTACATGCTCGACACCGCGGGCCGGCTCTCGATCGACGAGGAGCTGATGACCCAGGTCGAGGCGGTGCGCGACGTCGCCAACCCGCGCGAGACGCTCCTGGTGGTCGACGGCCTGACCGGCCAGGACGCGGTGCATACCGCCGAGAACTTCGACCAGCGCATCGGCATCTCCGGCGTCGTGCTGACCCGGATGGACGGCGACGGCCGCGGCGGCGCGGCGCTCTCGATGCGCCAGGTCACCGGCAAGCCGATCAAGTTCGTCGGCCTCGGCGAGAAGATGGACGCGCTCGAGACCTTCGAGCCCGAGCGCGTCGCCGGCCGCATCCTCGGCATGGGCGACATCGTGGCGCTCGTGGAGAAGGCGCAGCAGACGCTCGAGGCCGAACAGGCCGAGCGCATGATGAAGCGCTTCCAGAAGGGTCAGTTCAACATGAACGACCTGAAGATGCAGCTCGACCAGATGCTCAAGATGGGCGGCATGGAAAGCATGATGTCCATGATGCCGGGCATGGGGAAGATGGCCAAGCAGATGGAAGGCGCGGGCATGGACGATTCGGTCCTGCGTCAGCAGATCGCGCTGATCAACTCCATGACCAAGAAAGAGCGCGCCAATCCCCAGCTTCTGCAGGCCAGCCGCAAGAAGCGCATCGCCAAGGGCTCGGGCCTCGAGGTCTCGGAGCTGAACAAGCTTCTGAAGATGCAGCGGCAGATGGCCGACATGATGAAGAAGATGGGCAAGATGGGCAAAGGCGGCGCGCTGAAGCAGGCCATGCGCGGCATGTTCGGCAAGGGCGGCATGCCCCCGGGCATGGATCCCTCGCAGATGGACCCCAAGCAGCTCGAGGCCGCGGCCAAGGCCATGGGCGGCAAGGGCGGGATGCCCGGCGGCATGGGCGGCATGGGCGGCGGCCTGCCCGGCGGTCTTTCGGGCTTCGGCAAGAAGAAGTGATGATGTCGCGGGCGGCATATCCTCTTGCGCCCGGCGCGGCGCGGAACGCGGTCGCTTCGGCGGGCCGCGGTGTCGCCTGCGTGCACACGGAAGCGACACGCCCCGCCCTGCCCGCGCGCCTTGCGGCGGAGGCACCCGCATGAGCCTCACCAACGCCCCCACCCTCTCAACCGAGCGGCTGATCCTGCGCGGCCCCCGCCGCGAGGACGCCGAGGCCGTCATGGCCTTCCTCATGGATCCCGCCCGCGCCGAGGGCTTCGGCCATATCTCGCAGCGCGGCGAGGCCTGGCGCTGGTTCGCCATGCTGGTCGGCCACTGGCACTGGCACGGCTACGGCTATTTCGTCATCGAGGACCGCGAGACCGGCCGCCCGGCGGGCATCTGCGGCATCTGGAACCCCGAGACCTGGCCCGAGCCGGAACTGGGCTGGGTGGTCTTCGACGGCTTCGAAGGCAAGGGCCTGGCCTATGAGGCCGCCATCCGCGCGCGCCGCTGGGCCTATGACGACCTCGGGATGACCACGCTGACCTCGAACATCGTGCCCGGCAACGACCGATCCAAGCGGCTCGCGACGCGCCTCGGCGCGGTCTACGAGCGCACCTACCACAACGAGAACATGGGCGAGGACGAGCTTTGGCGACACCCCTCTCCCGAGGAGCTCGGGGCATGAGCGAGCGCGTCTTCCTGCACACCGACCGGCTGACCCTGCGGCCGCTGCGCGCCGGAGATTTCGACGGCTATGCCGCCTATTACACCGGGCCGCGCGCGGCCTATGTCGGCGGGCCCATCTCGCGCAGCGACGCCTTCTCGCGGTTCTGCGCCATGATCGGCCACTGGCAGATGCGCGGCTTCGGCCGGCTGGCGATCTGCCGCAAGGAGGACGACAGCCGCGCCTTCGGCCACGCCGGGTTGATGCAGCTCGACGACCACCGCCTGCCCGAGCTGACCTGGACGCTCTGGGAGGCCGAGGCCGAGGGCCAGGGCTACGCCCGCGAGGCCGCCCGCGCGGTGCGCGACCATGCCTTCCAGCAGCTCGGCCTCGAGACCGTCAGCGCCGTGGTGCACCGCGAGAACGCCGCCTCGGCCCGGATCGCGGAACATATCGGCGGGACGCGCGACGAAGCCCTGCCGACCCGCTTCGCCGACGAGGTGGCCTTCCGCTTCGACCGCGCCCGCATCCTCGAAGGGGCCTCGGCATGACCCGGATCGACACGCCCCTTCGCACCTCCATCCGTCCGGCAAGGAAAGGCCCGGCCCATGACTGACAGCACAAGCGCAGATCCCGTGGCCGCGGCCGCCGAGCTCCTGAAGCACCACCGCGAGTCGATCGACCGGCTCGACGCGATCCTGGTCTTCACCCTGGCCGAACGGTTCAAGCACACCCAGTCCGTGGGCGTGCTGAAGGCCGAACACGGCCTGCCCCCCTCCGATCCCGCGCGCGAGGAAAACCAGATCGCGCGGCTCGAATCCCTGGCGAAAGAGGCCGACCTCGACCCGAGCTTCGCCAGGAACTTCCTGAATTTCATCATTCAGGAGGTCATCCAGCACCACCGAAAGCACCAATCCTGAGGCCGGGACGACCGGCCCGAAAGAACAGCCAGACAAAGGAGATACCCTCATGGCACTGAAAATTCGTCTCGCCCGCGGCGGCTCCAAGAAGCGCCCCCATTACGCCATCGTTGTGGCCGACAGCCGCATGCCGCGCGACGGCCGCTTCATCGAGAAGCTCGGCACCTACAACCCGCTCCTGCCCAAGGGCGACGAGCGCCGGGTGATCATGGACATCGAGCGCGCCAAGGCCTGGATCGCCCAGGGCGCCCAGACCACCGACCGCGTGTCGCGCTTCCTCGAAGCCGCCGGCGAGGTCGACAAGAAAGAGCGCAGCAACCCCAAGAAGGGCACCCCGGGCAAGGCCGCCCAGGAGCGCGCCGCCGCGCGCGCCGAGAAGGCCGCCGCTGCCGAGGCGCCCGCCGAGGAAGCCGCCGCGGAGGAGTGATCCTTCCGCGCGTTGCGCATGACATGAGAAGGCGCGCGGGGCTTCGGCCCTGCGCGCCTTTTCCTTTGCGGGGGGGGCTTTGGCCTGCGGTCCCGCAGTGCGCCGCGTTCGTGTTTTTGAATGCACAGCGGGTTTGGCCGCCCGCGGCTCCCTTTCGAAACAACCCCGCTCGCAGCCCCCGGATTATCCCCGCCCCTGCGCGCTTTCACGGCGCCAGCCGCCTCGAAAGACGCGGTTTTTCGCCGGCCTGACGCCACGGCACCGGCGGAAACTGGCCAAGCCCACCTGCGCGCACTAGACCTTGCAGGAAGACCCCCGCGCGCGACCTGCGCGCTCCCCACGACGCAGTTTCCCGAAAGGCCTTTCATGCTCCGCAGTCTTCTTGCCGTCCCGGCCCTCGCCGCCTGCCTGACCACGCCCGCCTTCGCCCAGAGCGGCTCCGACGCACCCGCGCTCAGCTTCACCCTACGCGGCGGCGTCGCCTCGGGCCCGGCCTATTTCGGCGCCGAGGAATACGAGGTGAAGCCCGACATCGGCTTCGGCCTGCAATCGGCCAACATCGGCCCGCTGCGCTTCGGCGATCCCGACCCCCAGGCCGAGAAGACCGGCCTCGGGCTGCGCGGCTCCTTCCGCTACATCGCCGCCCGCGACGCCAGCGAGCATGACCTGCTGGCCGGCCTCGACGACATCGACGCCGCGGTCGAGCTGGGCCTGGGCCTCGGCTATGCCTCCGAGCATTTCATGGCCTTCGCCGACCTGCGCCAGGGCTTCGGCGGCCACACCGGCGTCGTCGCCGAGGCGGGCGCCGACGCGATCTTCCGCGCCAGCCCCGAGCTGACCCTGACCGCCGGGCCGCGCGTGCTGTTTGGCAACGGCGAATACACCGACACCTATTTCGGCGTCTCGGGCTCCGAGGCCTCGGCCCTGAACCCGGCCTATGACGCCGACGGCGGGCTGGTTTCGGCCGGCATGGAGTTCGGCGCGATCTACCAGATCGACGAGAACTGGGGCGTCGAGACCGCGGTCACCTGGGACCGCTACATGAACGATGCCGCCGACAGCCCGATCGTCGACAACGGCCGCCGCGACGACTGGGGCGCCCGGGTGGGTCTGACCCGCAGCATCCAGATCGGCCGCTGAGCCCTCCCCCGATTGCGCTTTGCCCCTCCGGCGCGGTAAGCACCGGGTCGGAGATGGGCACAAGCGACGGGCGAGGCACAGGGTGAGCGACAGGATCTGCGTGGGCGTGATCGGCGGGGCGTTCGGCGTGCACGGCGAGGCACGCATCAAGAGCTTCACCGCCGAGCCCGAGGCCATCGCCGATTACGCGCCCCTCGAAAGCGAGGACGGCGCGCGCAGCTTCGAGCTGCAGATCACCCGGCCGGTGAAACAGGGCTTTGCCGCGCGCCTTTCAGGCGTGCGCTCGAAGGAGGACGCCGACGCGCTGAAGGGCGCGCGGCTCTACGTCCCGCGCGACCGGCTGCCGCAGCTGCCCGACGACGAGTTCTACCACGCCGACCTGATCGGGCTCGAGGTCTATGACACCGGCGGCGTGGTGCTGGGGCGGATCAAGGCGGTGCTGAACCACGGTGCGACGGATTTGCTGGAGGTCGGGCGGCCCGGAGGCTCGCAGACCGCGCTCCTGCCGTTCACCCGCGAGGCGGTGCCCACGGTGGATCTGACCGCGGGTCGGATTATCGCGGATCCCCCGGAGGGGATCTTCGACTGAGGGGGGCTTGGGGTCGCCGGACGACGGACCCGCTGCTCCCAAAGCCGCCATCAACAAACGCCCGATCCCCTGAGCAGCCGGTCGAGCTTGTCTCCGCAGACCGCCTGCATCTCGCCCCCTGTCACAGCCCCAGGCAAACCGACCCTTAGCCACCCCTCACAACAGAGGGCGCGCGCCGGACCGGGGGCCGGCGCTGCCGACCTCCGAGCGAGGCGCTTTATCCCGACAAGGTCAGGGCTAGAGGCGAGCTAGGCGCGCCACCCCAAGGAGCGCCGGCCCAAGGGGCCGGTCCGGCGCGCGCCCGGCACCTTCGGTGCTGTTCGGGCGCAAGACGCGCGAGACTGGCGACCTGCGGTCTGAGGACGACCGGGGAACGCCGCCCAGGGTGCAAAGGGTCAGAACGCATGATCTCTGTCGATTGGCGACCCGGCATATCAATCACCGCCCTTCCCCCGCCATCACCCCTCGCAACAGAGGGCGCGCGCCGGACCGGGGGCCGGCGCTTCTGACCTCCGCGCTAAGCGCTTTATCCCAACAAGGTCAGGACTAGGGGTGAGCTAAACACGCCACCCACAAGAGCGCCGGCCCAAGGGGCCGGTCCGGCGCGCGCCCGGCATCTTCGATGCTATTCGGGCGCAAGACGCGCGAGACTGGCGACCTGCGGTCTGAGGAAGACCGGGGAATGCCGCCCGAAGTGCAAAGGCTCAGAAAGCGTCATCCCTGTCGATAAGCGACCCGGCATCTCAACCACCCCCCCTTTGCCAACCCGCCGCCAAGCCTCTAAAGGACGCGGCGGACACCTCACTTCGGGACAGGCTCATGCGCTCTCACGGTCGCAAATCCATCCAGGCCACCTCGGCCCCGCGCGATCTCATGGCCGAGAAGCGCCTCTCGGGCACCTGGACCGCGCAGGTGGTCACGCTCTTCCCCGAGGCCTTCCCGGGCACGCTGGGCCTCTCGCTCACCGGCCGCGCGCTGGACGAGAACCGCTGGCAGCTCGACACGCTGCACCTGCGCGAGTTCGGCGAGGGCAAGCACCGCAACGTCGACGACACGCCGGCGGGCGGCGGGGCGGGCATGGTGCTGCGCGCCGACGTGATGGAGCGCGCCCTGAGCGAGGCGCGCGGGCGGATGCCCGAGGAGGCGCCGATCCTCTACCTCTCGCCGCGCGGCGCGCCCTTCACCCAGGCCCGCGCCCGGCGCCTCGCCGAGGGGCCCGGCATGACGCTGATCTGCGGCCGCTTCGAGGGGCTCGACGAACGGGTGATCGAACATTTCGGCATCGAGGAGGTCTCGCTCGGGGACTACGTGCTGACCGGCGGCGAGATCGCCGCGCAGGCGATGATCGACGCCACCGTGCGGCTCCTGCCCGGGGTCCTGGGCAATGCCGCCTCGACCGAGGAGGAGAGCTTCTCCGAGGGGCTGCTCGAGCATCCGCAATACACCCGCCCGGCGGTCTGGCAGGGCCGGGCGATTCCCGAGGTGCTGCTCTCGGGCAATCACCGCGCCATCGCGGAGTGGCGGCGCGCGCAGTCCGAGGCGCTGACCCGCGCCCGGCGCCCCGACCTCTGGGCGGCCCGCGAGGACGGCGAGGACTGAGCCCCAGCGGCGCTTTTCCCCCTTGATCGACGCCGATCAACCCCCTATACGGCGCGGGTCGGTCGGCCCCGCCTGGGGTCGGCTCACTGGCCCGTGCGCCAAGGCGTGACGCTTCGACACGCCGCGGGGTGGCCGGGCCCGGATACGGAAAAGACGTTGTGACCTCCTGCGGGCGCCAAGGCGGACCCGACCGAAGACCGGAGCTCTCGGAACGCGAGACACCTTCACGGGGCAACCGTGAGCAGAGATGGAGAGATCAGATGGACCTGATCGCAGAACTCGAGGCGGAACAGATCGCCTCGCTCGGGAAGGACATTCCCGACTTCAAGGCCGGCGACACCGTGCGCGTCGGCTACAAGGTGACCGAAGGCACGCGCACCCGCGTGCAGAACTTCGAAGGCGTGTGCATCAGCCGCAAGAACGGCCATGGCATCGCCGGCTCGTTCACCGTCCGCAAGATTTCCTTTGGTGAGGGCGTCGAGCGCGTGTTCCCGCTCTACTCCACCAATATCGACGCGATCACCGTGGTCCGCCGCGGCAAGGTGCGCCGCGCGAAGCTGTACTACCTGCGCTCGCGCCGCGGCAAGTCGGCCCGGATCGCCGAGGACGTCAACTACAAGGCCCTCAAGGGCGACGGCAAGAAGCCGGTGCAAGGATCGTCGACATGAAAAAGAACCTTCATCCCGAATACCACGTCGTCACCGTCAAGATGACCGACGGCAGCAGCTTCGAGACCCGCACCGTCTGGGGCAAGGAAGGCGACACGCTGACGCTGGACATCGACCCGACCGTGCACCCGGCCTGGACCGGTGGCTCCTCGCGCCTGATGGACCAGGGCGGCCGCGTCTCGCGCTTCAAGAAGAAGTACGAGGGCCTGGGCTTCTAATCGCCCTTCCCCTCGCGGAAAGTTTACGGGATCGCCGTCCTTCGGGGCGGCGATTTCGCGTTTGGGGCCCCTCTTCGCCCCGCCGGGCCGCATCGACAGCCCTGCCCCCGCCCGCTAGAACCCCCTTCATCGCAAAGGGACAGACGGGCCGATCATGCGGAACATCCTGACACGCGCGCTGTGCCTCGGCGCCCTGCTTTTGCTTGCCGCCTGCGCCGCGGCGCCGCTGCCCGACAGCACCAGCCGCCAGGACGAGATCGCCGCGCTGACCCGCGCCTTCCGGGCGCTCGACGCCGAGGTCGACCCCGAGGAGGCCGCCCGCGCCGCGCGGATCGCCGTCACCTACCCGCTGGAGCTGCGCGCGCTCTACGAGATCGAGGACAGCCCGGTGGTGCACAACACCAAGGTCAACGCCGGGCTGAAGCCGCGCGGGCTCTGCTGGCACTGGGCCCAGGACATGGAGCGGCGGATGCGGCAGGAGAACTTCCAGACCCTCGACCTGCACCGCGCCGTGGCCCCGCCGCGCAACCTGATGCGGCTGGAGCATTCCACGCTGATCATCTCGGCTGCGGGCGACGGCTACCGCGAGGGGCTGGTGATCGACCCCTGGCGCTACGGTGGGGTGCTCTACTGGGGCCCGACCGAGGAGGATGCGCGCTACGACTGGCTGCCCCGCCGCGAGGTGCTGGCCGCCAAGGGAATCTACCTCGCGCCGGAGTGAGCCCGTGGGGGTGGGTCGCTCAAGCTCGTCCTCCAAGGAGTTAGAGAAGCCACGGGCCAAACGCCCACTTGCCTCCCGGTCGCCCGCACCTTCCGCCGCGACAACGCCCCTTACCGATACCGGTGCAACGTCGCGTCGAAGGCGCCCATCTTCAGATCCTCGCGGTAGTAGGCCTGGTCCTGGCGCATCCGCGCCACCGCCTCTTCGGCGAAGCGCAGCGTGTCCTCGATGAAGAGCCGTTCGGGCGCCACGGCCTCGAGGATGCTCTCCTCGATGTCGTAGTCGAGAAGCCCTGCGTCGTCCGAACGCGCATGCGCGAGCGCCAGCGCCCAGCCGCAGGCATGGGCATAACGCTTCCAGGTCTTCTTCGAGAGATCGTCGAGGTCGATGTCCTCGCGGAAGGGCGCGCGCTCGCGGGACATGAAGCTGAGCCCGTCGATCTCGGCGCTGCCGTAGAAGACATCGCCGTCCGAAAGATGCACCGACTGGCCATGGGCGATGCGCTCGGCCTTGGTGCCCGCGTCGAAGTCATGCGGCGGCACCAGCCCTTCGAGCGCCGAGCGCCGGGCTTGCTTGAACTCCACGATCAGGTCGTCGCTGGCATCCCGCGAAGGCCCCTCGAGCAGGCAGTAGTAGCGCGGCAGCCCCAGCGAGGCGGTGCCCTGCCCGTGCCGCATCGCCACGTCCTTGACCCGCAGCGTGCCCGCGCGGCCCTCGGGGCGGATGCCGTTGGCCTTGGCCAGCGCGTCGATCAGTCCCTGGAACTCCTCGCGGCGCGAGGAGATCGGCGTCAGCTCGTCATTGGCCCGGAAGCCCCGCCCGCTGTCGTCGAGGTAGCGCTTCTGCAGCCAGTTGGCGCGCTTGGTCCGGGCCTCCTCGAAGAGCCGCCGGATCACCTTGGGCGCGTTGTCCTCGCGCATCTGGGCGTGGGTCTCGGTCTCGTGCCGGGCGAAATGGCGGATCCCGTCGAGGTAGCCGCGCAGGAACTTGCGGGCGATCTTCCTCTGGCGCTTGCGCTTGTGCCCGCCCTCTTCCTCGGCGGCGATCAGGAAGCCGGTGGCGCCGCGCTTCAGGTCCCAGGAGAAGGGCGCGTAGATCGCATCGTCGAAGTCGTTGACCCCGAAGATCGGCACGTTGTCGGCATTGGGCATCACCCCGAAGTTCGAGGGATGCACGTCGCCCAGCGCCAGCACCGTCGGCATCCGCGCGTCGGCGCCCAGCATGTCGCGATGGAACAGGAGCGAGGTGCCCCGAAAGAAGGAGAAGAGCGAGCCCGCGAGCTTCTCGAACTTGTCCCGCGTGCCATGGGCGCGCTGGTCGATGCGCAGGGCGTGGTCCTCGAGGATCGTGCGCCGGACGTGTTCGCGCCGGGCCTGGCCGGTGAGGTCGGCGGGCCGGAACATGAAGGGCGCCTCGACGTAGCGCGCGGCCAGCGCGCGGTAGGCCTCGAGCTGGCTGCCGATCTTCTCCTTGTGGTCGGGGGTCTCGGCGGCGGGGGTGGCGGGTGCCTTGGCGGTGGTGTCAGCGGGTTTGGCGCGGGTTGCGGCGGTGCTTTTTGCCGTGCCGCGCTTCGCCGAGGCCGGTTTGGTGCCGGTGCTCTTCGCCGCGCTGCGCTTCGCCGGGGCCGCCGTGGCGCTGGAGGTCTTCGCCCCACCGCGCTTCGCCGAAACCGCCTTTGTGCCGGCGCTTTTCCGGCTGCGGCTCGCGGCGCTCTTCGTTGTCCGCTTCGCGGGCGCGGTCCCCTTGCTCTCGCCAGCCTGCGCTGCACGCGTCGGCGTCTCGGCCTGACCTTCGCCCTCGGCAGCTTTGGCACCGCGCCGGGGCGTCCGGCCTGCCGCAGATTGTGATCTCGGGCTCTTCGACATCCTGGTTCTGTCCTTTACGTTGCCCTCAACCGACAACGCGCCGGGGTCGGACAAAGGTCCCTGACCGCCCCGGCGCGCGCACAACACCACAGGGAAAAGGCGCGGATGATGATCCTCAGACGGCTCTTCAAGGCGGTCCTCGCCGTGGTCGCCCTCCTGGCGCTGGTGGCCTGCGCGCTGCAGGTCGGCCATTCCACCGACAGCACGCTGCCGCCCCGCGAAGAGGGCACGCTGCGCGTCGCCACCCACAACGTGCATTACATCTGGGCCAATCGCGCCGAGGGCGCCTGGTCGCGCGCCGACTGGGCCAGCCGCGCGCCCGCCATGGACGCCGCCTTCAAGGCGCTCGACGCCGACATCGTGGCCTTCCAGGAAATGGAAAGCTTCGCGGGCGGCAATTCCGACGAGGAGAACCTCGCCCGCGACTACCTGCTCGCGCGCAATCCGGGCTACGCGGCCGCCGCCGTCGGCGACTGGCGCAGCTTCCCCTCGACCCAACCGATCTTCTACCGCAGCGCGCGGCTCGAGCAGATCGACCAGGGGTGGTTCTTTTTCTCCGACACGCCCGACGTGATCTATTCGCGCACCTTCGACGGCTCCTACCCGGCCTTCGCCTCCTGGGCGCGCTTCCGCGACCGCGACGGCGGGCAGAGCTTCACGGTGATGAACCTGCACTACGAATACAGCAGCGGCTCGAACCGCCTGAAATCCGCCGAGCTGACCGCCGAGCGGCTGGCGCCCCGCCGGGCCGAGGGGCCGGTGATCCTGACCGGTGATCTGAACGCCCGGCGCGGCGCGCCGACGGTGGAGATCCTCGAAGAGACCGGCCTGCGCTTTCTCGAGGTGCCCGGCGCGACCTATCACTTCGACCGCGGGCTGAACCTCTTCGGCGCGATCGACCATATCGCGCTCAGCCCCGAGCTGACCCTGCGGGCCGGGCCGGTGACGCTGCAGAAGCGATTCGCCGGGGAATGGCCCTCGGATCACTACCCCGTGGTGGCCGATATCGCCTTCGGGTCGTGACCCCGAGGCCGCGATTCGCGGCTTGAGGGTCGCGCGCACTTCACTTGTGGGGTCCCCCAAGATACCGTAGCGCCTGATCTGATACGGGGAATATCTGGGGACAATCGTGGCGCATATCATCGTTGTGGGGAACGAAAAGGGGGGCGCGGGCAAGTCGACCGTGTCGATGCATATCGCCTCGGCGCTGGTGCGTCTGGGCTATCGCGTCGGCGCGCTGGATCTCGATCTGCGCCAGCAGAGCTTTGGCCGCTACGTCAACAACCGCCGCAATTACGCCGCCTCGGCCGGCATGGAACTGCCGGTGCCGACCTATATCGAGCTGCCCGAGATCGACAAGGACAGCCTGCCGCCGGGCGAGAACCTCTACGACCACCGGCTGTCGGCCGCCATCGCCACGCTGGAGCCCGATTCCGACTTCGTGCTGATCGACTGCCCCGGCTCGCACACCCGGCTGAGCCAGGTGGCGCATTCGCTGGCCGACACGCTGGTCACGCCGCTCAACGACAGTTTCGTCGATTTCGACCTCTTGGCGCATATCGCCTCGGACGGGGTCAAGATCGAGGGCCCCTCGGTCTATTCCGAGATGGTCTGGAACGCCCGCCAGCTGCGCGCCCAGGCCGGGCTCACGCCGATCGACTGGGTGGTGCTGCGCAACCGGCTCGGCGCCCAGCAGATGGTCAACAAGCAGAAGATGGAAAAGGCGCTCGACCGGCTCTCGAAGCGCATCGGCTTCCGCATCGCGCCGGGTTTCTCCGAGCGGGTGGTCTTCCGCGAGCTCTTCCCGCGCGGGCTGACGCTGCTCGATCTCAAGGACGTGGGCGTCAAGCAGCTCAACATCTCCAATATCGCCGCCCGGCAGGAGCTGCGCGAGCTTCTGAAGGCGCTGAACCTGCCCGGCGTCGAGGTCAGCCTCTGATGGCCGGGAACGGGCCCGGCCGGGGCGAGCTGATCTTTCGGCTGTGCTTCAGCATCGGCGGGCTGGGCCTGCTGGCCGCCGCCGTGGCGATCCGGGGCATGCCGCGCGGCGCGGCGCTTTTCGAGGTCTTCGGCATCGCCGGGGTCTTCTTCCTCGGCACCGTGCTCTGGTCGGCCTGGCGGCTCTGGACCCGGCGCTAGCCCCCTTGCCATTCCCGCCCCGGGCGGAAATCCTCGTCCCCGGATGTGACCCAGGCGGGAGGATGGTATGGCGGCACCGAAGAACCCCTTCAAGGCGGCGCTGGCGGCGGGCGAGCGGCAGATCGGTCTCTGGATGGGCTTCGCCGATCCCTATGCCGCCGAGGTGGTGGCCCGCGCGGGCTTCGACTGGCTGCTGATCGACGGCGAACACGCGCCGAACGACCTGGCCGCGATCGCCCGGCAGATGCAGGTCATCAGCCCGCACAGCCACCCGATCGTGCGCCTGCCCATGGGCGAGCCCTGGCTGATCAAGCAGGTGCTCGACACCGGGGTGCAGACGCTGCTGATCCCCATGGTGAACTCCGCCGAGGAGGCCCGCGCGCTGGTCCGCGCCATGCGCTACCCGCCCGAGGGCATCCGCGGCATGGGCGGCGCCTTGGGCCGCGCGACGAACTTCGGGCGGGACAAGGACTACGTCGCCAGCGCCAACGCCGAGATGTGCCTGATCGTGCAGGTGGAGACCGGCGCCGCGCTCGAGGCGCTGGACGAAATCCTCGCGGTCGAGGGCGTCGACGGGGTCTTCGTCGGGCCCGCCGATCTGTCGGCCGACCTGGGCTACCCGGGCCGCGCCGATGCGCCCGAGATGCGCCAGGTGGTGGCCGAGACGCTGGCGCGCATCGCCGCCTCGGAGAAGGCCGGCGGCATCATCGACTTCTCGGACGCGTCCATCGCGGCGCATTTCGAGGCCGGGGCGCAATTCGTGGCGGTCGGCGCGGATGTGACCTTCCTGGCCCAGGGGCTGAGCGGGCTTTCGGCGAAATGGCGCGGGCGTTAACCCTTACTTGAGAGGTCGTGCGGCAGGATGCGGGCATGGTGATCCGTGTCCTGGCCCTGCTCGCGGCCTGTTTCTGTCTGTCCTGCAATTCCGGCGGCCCGGGGTTTTCCGGCCTGCCCGCGGAGGCGGTGACGCAGGAGGGATCGCGCTTCCTTTTCCGCCGCGACGGCCCGCTTCTCGAGGCGCAGCGCGTCTCGCCGGAATGGCTGCCGCGCTTCCAGCCGGTGGCGCGCAAGGCCGGAATGGCGGCGGAACGGCGCACCGGCTGCCGGGTGGCCTGGGTGACCGGCGACCAGGCGATGATGCTCCTCGGCCTCGCCTGCCCCGGCGGCCCCGACCCGCCGCCGCCCCCGCGCAACCGCTACTGGAGCTGCGAGGCGCTGACCCAAAGCCGCGACCTCGGCGGCGGGCTCACGTCGAGCGACATCGCGCTGAGCTGTCGGCGGCGGTGAGGGCGTGGGTTGGGCTGGCGCGGTGGTGAAGGTTGGGCGTGGAGGTCACGTCCGGCGACCAGCGGTGCGGGGTGGAGGCCACCTCCCACCACCAGCAGACCTGATGTAGCGCCTAGCACCCTGCGGTGCGGTGCGGTGCGGTGCGGTGCGGTGCGGTGCGGTGCGGTGCGGTGCGGTGCGGTGCGGTGCGGTGCGGTGCGGTGCGGTG